>CAJPOL010000053.1 GCA_905372265.1 uncultured Treponema sp.
GTATAGTCTTTTTTGCTCCGTTCCGTAAGATGTACACAAGTCCTTGCAAAAAAAAAGAATATAGTTTAAAATACATTTTCTATGCTGTTAATATAATTATTTATCGGAGGTTTAGAATGGCAAATAATGCATCTGCTATAAAGAGGCATAAACAAAGCGAAGTCCGCCGTATTCGCAATAAGGCGGTAAAAGCTTCGGCACGAACCTGTGCAAAAAAATATACGGCTGCTGTTACAGCGAAAAATGCCGAATCAGCTCAAACATTATTAAAGGAATTGGCACATCAGCTTGACAGCGCTGCACGGAAAGGAATTATTACTAAAAATGCTGCCGCGCGAAAAAAGTCGCGCATGCAAAAGTTGTATAATGTAACTTTTTCTGTAAAATAGCGTATTCTTTATAGTTTTTATATGACACAGCCTGAAGTGAGGTAGTCTCTTCACTTCATTTATATAAAAAATATGGGGACATCTAAAAGCCGCAAGCCTATCGGCTTATTCTGTAAGAAAGTGATTATCATATCCGCTAAGGCGGATTGCGAATCGGTTTTTAGAGGTTTTCATTAAACGTATTTACGATATTCTGAGATAAGTCATTTTAATTATGGAAATTTATCTCAGAACTCGTTATCAGCTGTGCTGATGAGGTATCTTTTCAAAGCTGATCGAACTTTGAGCGATGCAGTGAAGTACGCTATTTTTGCGATAAATTATAGGCTGTGAGCAATAGCCGGAGACAGTGATAATGTGTTTTGACCATTTATCGGTGCTCCAATAATATATACATGGTGTATCTGGAAGGTTGAAAATGAGTAAACAAAAAGCTAAGCAAAAACAAACCAAAACAAGCATTGTTGATACAGTTTATAAAAAATCAAATCACATGCTGAAAGATGTTCATGCAGTTACCGATTTATTTTTTTCCGAAATGTTTCAATCCCTACAGCGGGGCGAAACAATTGAAATCCGCGGGTTTGGTACTTTTTCGGTACAATTCCGCAAAGGACGGAAAGGAATGCGGAATCCTAAAACAGGCGAACTGGTCGATACCATGCCTCATTCCGTTGTCGTATTCCGTCCCGGCAAAATACTGAGCGCCGCTGTTCGTCCGCTTGTTCAGGATGAATCCTCGGATGCCAAACGCTAAGAAACTTACCTATTGGGGACAAAATGTTCTCTTACTCGTAAGTTCTTCCATTCTTTTTGCTTTTTCGCAGCCCGGTTTTTTTGTTCCTACCGGGCTGCCGGTATTCGCTTATATTATTTTCGTACCGCTTTTTATTTTAATCCGCCGGATTTCATTTCTTTCATCGTTTATTTGGGGCGGCGTATTCGGTGCGCTTAACTACTGTATTTTCAGCTATTGGCTCTGGAGTTTTCATCCGCTTGCAATGTATATTGTCGCATTGGAATACTTCCTGTACTATATGCTGACAATTCCCCTACTCAAATTGGCCGATATGTATTTTCCCAGATACGGCTTTATTGCTCAGTGGCTCATTTGGGTGGCGTATGAATACATTAAAACGCTCGGTTTTTTAGGGTTTTCTTACGGATTGGTCGGCTATTCGCAATGGCAATTCACCGCCCTTATTCAAATTGCATCAATTTTCGGGGTATGGGGTGTCTCTGCTCTGGTAACATTCCCGTCTGCTTGGATTGCTGCCGGTTTAAAAGAGCGGTGCACAGAACCGGTACGGAACTGGTTTTACGGCTTTCGCTCTTTTGCCGTTTCGCAACGGTACTGCGCTATAGCATGGGCTGTGTGCTTCACCGCTGCGATAGCATTCGGATTAGCGGTACAGCGTCCATACGATCACCTGCCGAAAGTGCGGATTGCACTTATCCAGCCGAACTCCGATCCGTGGATCGGCGGTATCGATGCATATAAAAAAGATTTTGCAACGCTGAAAACACTCTCCGATAAAGCCATTGCCGAATACCCCGATATATCTCTGGTTGTATGGCCGGAAACAGCGTTTATCCCCCGCATCGACTGGCATTACCGTTACCGCGAAGATCGGGAATCGTTTGACCTGGTGCATGATCTTTTAACGTATCTTAACGGACAGACGGTTCCTTTTTTAATCGGGAATGACGATGCGGTAAAAGGCATTACTGCTGACGGCCTTACCGGAAGGCTTGATTACAATGCTGCGCTTTTATTCCGGCCGCAAGAAAACGTACTGCCGCCGAATCCTGTCCGTTACTGGAAAATGCATCTTGTTCCGTTTACCGAACATTTTCCGTATCGAAAAACCTTTCCCGCTATTTATGATCTATTGCTTGCAAGCGATACGCACTTATGGGAAAAAGGAAAAGAAGCGACGGTATTCTCGATTGACGGATTACGCTTTTCCGTACCGATTTGTTTTGAAGATACATTCGGGTATATCAGCAGACGTTTTGCCCTGAACGGAGCGCACGTTATCGTTAATATTTCAAACGATGCATGGGCAAAAGATGCCGCATGTCAGTATCAGCATTTGAGTATGGGAGTATTTAGAGCGGTTGAAAACCGTCTTCCGATGGTACGGGCAACAGCATCGGGACAAACAACGGCAATCAGTCCGTATGGACGCATTACGGCAATGCTTGAACCGTTCACGCAAGGGTATCTGTGTCCGGAGGTTCCGGTGTACGATGTTCATCCTGCAACGGTATACATGCTGTGGGGGGATATGACAGGGGTTATCTGTGCCGTCGCATCGGCGCTCCTCTTGATTATCGGTACCGTTAAAACTATACTACGGCGAAGGAAAACTGCATGAAAAAAACCGATAAAGAAAAAAATCTTACTGTTTTAGGAAAGGAAACAGCCTTTGACGGTTTATTGAAATTTACCGATGATTTACACATTCAAGGGACTTTCTCCGGCTCTATCGATGCACAGGGATTTTTAGTGATAGGGAAAACTGCAGTTTGTAAAACACAGTATATCAAAGCCGATTCGATTATTGTTGAGGGCACGGTATACGGTTCGTTAACGGCTGCCGATAGGATAGAGATGAGAACGGGATGCGCCGTACATGGGGATATAAGCGCAGCCCGTATTAAAATCGCCGACGGCGTGTCATTTGAAGGCGCCGTACAGATGATACGGGACACTTCCGGCATAGACGGCAATGTGTTCTCTATGCAGCCCGATCAGCTCAAGCAAAAGCTGCGCAGCTAATGTACTCCGGTTTACACGAGATATTCGGCAAACTGACTGCGCAAAACGCTCTGCTGACTACAGCCGAATCGCTTACCGGCGGGTTAATTGCCGAGCGCATCACCGAACAGCCGGGAGCTTCCCGCATATTCTGGGGAGGCTGGGTAACCTATTCCGAACAGGCTAAATGCACAGCTCTCGGCGTTCCTGAACATATCGTACAGCGTTTCGGCGTTGTCAGTAAAGAAACGGCGGCGGCAATGGCGGAGCACGCTGCAGCGTTTGCAGCCGTATCATCAGGGACATTATGTTATGCCGTAGCGGTAACCGGCATTGCCGGGCCTTCAGGCGGTACGCCTGAAACGCCGGTAGGTACCGTTTACATTGCCTGTGCGGAAAACTGTCCGATGTCCCAAAACGGTTCCGTATTATGCAGGAACTATCTGTTTAACGGAACACGGAGCAATATCCGCGAACAAACATATGAGGCAGCGATGACAATGCTGCTGAAACAGCTTGACAAAGCAAAAAATAAAAAGATACAATAGCGCATCTTATTAAACCTGCATCTTTCTTTGTAAAAGGCCTCCGGTATCTTAAAGATTTTCTAAATTAAACTTTCATTTATGGAGAAACTTTATGGCAATCTTAAAAGTGCGTCGTTCGCATTCATGTATTGACGGCGCAGCTTCAGATTTTGAAGTACAGCCTGAATTGAATCTTGAACCGCACACTACTGCGCCCGCTGTAACCAATGACGCCGCTATTTCAGGACAAAAGCAGGAAAACTCCGATGAATTTTCTGCTTTTACGGAAGACTCATCTGAAAAGAAATTAATCGTTCGTTCCCGCACACGTAAAAGGCAGCCGTCTGAGGGGCAGCAGCCCATCGACCAAGAAAAAGCAATCCGGCGGCAACCGGTCAGAAAAGCATTTACCCGTTCTGCAGAAACTTTCAGCATTCCGCAAGATGAAAACAGCATAGGTTCCGATGATCCTGAAAAAAAATTAAAACTGATCATCAACGATTTAACGCAAATGGGAATGCATGCCTTGCGCGATTTAGCCGCTCAGTACGGTATTCCGCATGAAGACATGGTTGCAATGAAAAAGCAGGAAATTATCTTTTTCATTTTGAAAAACCATACCGAAAGAGGGGGGATTATCTTTGCCTCAGGCGCTCTGGAAATTCTGCCTGACGGATACGGTTTTTTACGGTCGCCGCAAAACAGCTATTTACCGGGTTCCGATGATATTTATATTTCCCCGAGCCAAATACGGTTATTTAATCTTAAAACGGGTGATACCGTATACGGACAGATACGCTCTCCTAAAGAGGGGGAACGTTTTTTTGCGCTCCTACGGGTTGAAACGGTTAATTTTGAAGATGTTTCCATTGCTCAAAGCCGTATTCCCTTTGACAACCTTACGCCGTTATATCCGAGTGAAAAGCTCAATCTGGAAACATCCACCGATTTGCTTTCCACCCGCATCATCAATTTGTTCTGCCCCATCGGAAAAGGACAGCGTTCCCTTATTGTAGCGCCTCCGCGTACCGGTAAAACGATTTTGATGCAGCAAATTGCAAATGCAATCACACAAAACCATCCCGAAGTATACTTAATTGTATTACTCATTGATGAGCGGCCTGAAGAAGTAACCGATATGGCCCGTACCGTACATGCAGAAGTTATTTCGTCCACTTTTGATGAACAAGCAACACGGCACGTGCAGGTAGCGGAAATGGTTTTGGAAAAAGCAAAGAGGTTGGTCGAACATAAAAAAGATGTTGTTATCTTGCTTGACTCTATTACCAGACTTGCCCGCGCCTACAATCAAACAGTGCCGACTTCCGGCAAAGTGCTGTCGGGAGGTGTTGATTCAAATGCATTGCACAAACCGAAGCGCTTCTTCGGCGCAGCACGGAACATTGAAGAGGGCGGCAGCCTAACAATTATTGCAACAGCGCTTATCGAAACCGGAAGCCGTATGGATGAGGTTATTTTTGAAGAATTTAAAGGTACCGGCAATATGGAAATCAGTCTTGACCGCCGTCTATCCGACCGCCGGTTGTTCCCTGCAATCAGCATTAAAAAATCGGGAACACGCAAGGAAGAGCTTTTGCTTCTTAAAGAAGAGCTCCAGCGGATATGGGCTCTGCGATCCGTCATCAACCCTATGGAAGATATGGAAGTAATCGAATTCCTTATTGACAAAATGAAGAAAACTAAGAATAATGAAGTGTTCCTTAAAACGATGAATCAATAAATTTTGGAACAGTGTAGAACTACGGTTTTCAGCTTGTCTCCTGTAACCGTTAAAAGGAACCGCTCAGACGTTCGTGTACAGCGGAACCATAGTAAGCCCTCATACAGGGTAATATATGAGAGAGGTATTCAATGAAAAAAGACATTCATCCTAATTATGCAGAAACGACAATCACGTGTGCGTGCGGCAATGTTATTCATACTCGATCTACCGATAAAGATATCAAAGTTGAAATTTGTTCGGCATGTCATCCGTTTTTTACCGGTAAACAAAAGTTGGTAGATACGGCAGGACGCATTGACCGCTTTAAGAAACGTTATAACATTAAAGACTAAGCGCTTAGAAAGCCGGCGCGGAAATAGCTCCGCTGCCGGCTTCATTTTTCACAAAACGTCCGATAGGATGATACTCTCATGACAAAACCAATAAAAAAACGCTATACAATCGGCGAAGAGATTGCAAATGCAATTACGCATGGAATAGGAACATTGCTTTCAATTGCCGCGCTGGTTGTACTGATTGTCCGTGCTGTAAAACACGCCCCGTCAGAAGCTACAGCCAGCTATGTAGTGGGATTTACGATTTTCGGCTCGTCTTTGATAATTTTATATTTATTTTCAACACTCTATCATGCGCTGCCGCTCGGTGCAAAAAAAGTATTCGGCATTTTTGATCACTGCTCAATTTACATTTTGATTGGCGGCACCTATACGGCTTACTGCCTGACTGCGCTCCGCGGAGCAATCGGATGGATACTATTCGGTATTGTTTGGGGCGCCGCAGTACTCGGCATTGTGTTCTATGCGGTTTTCGGCAGTAAGATGCGTCTTTTATCGCTGTTCACCTATATCCCGATGGGGTGGGTTGTTGTCTTTGCAATAAAACCGCTGATAGCTCGGCTTCCGGCAGTAAGTTTCAGGTTTCTGGTATTAGGCGGGGTCTTATACACGGCCGGATGTATTTTCTATGCGTTAAAAAAGATAAAATGGATGCATGGAATATGGCACTTATTTGTACTCGGCGGCAGCATCATGCATTTTTTTTCGCTCTATTTTAGTATTTAGGAAAGCTGCTGGAAAAGTCTGTGCCGGTAAGAATTAATCACAAATACTCTGATGGTACTGTTTTAAAAACAGTTGACTGTGTAGAAGAATTAAGGCGCAAAGGCATTGATACAAATGCTATAAGTGTTTTCGGCATAGAAAAAACCGGAAAAAGAAAATATAAATTCAGTTGTGAAAGCTGAGGACAGTATTTTGGTTATACTTGAAGTACAGGATATGAGTAAATACTACGGTACGGGGAAAAAGAAGCTGACCGGCTGCGAACATATCAGCTTTACAGCCGAGTCAGGCGGTATTTATTCACTGCTTGGGCTCAACGGAGCGGGAAAAAGTACCGTTTTAAACATTATCGGCGGATACCGCCGCCCCTCTTCAGGCGATGTGCTGATTTGCGGATCTTCTATACTTGAGGATCCGCTTGAAGCAAAGCGGAATACCGGCATATTGTATGAGCAAAACCCGCTCTATGATTCAATGACAGTCAAAGAATTTCTGCTTTTTACGCTGCAGATGCGGGGCGTTTCCGGCGCCGGTGAAAAGGCTGCGCTTGAGGAGACAATTGAATTTACCGGTTTACAAGAGGTGTATCAGCGGCGTATCAAAGGGCTTTCCAAAGGATACCGCCAGCGTGTCGGTCTTGCGCAGGCAATTATACACCGCCCGCGCCTTATTCTGCTTGATGAGCCTGCATCGGGATTAGACCCGTTACAATTACGCGATTTTGAAAAAAAAATCCTGATGCTTTCAACGCAAGCTGCGGTTCTTTTGTGCACTCATCAGCTGGAACTGGCCGGACGGGTATGCTCACGGCATATCCTCCTCCATAAAGGGCAGCAGATAGCGCAAGGAACGCGGGCGGAACTTGCAGCCCGCTTATTTGACGACTTCGGTATCGAAGAAGAACCGTCATCGGATCATCTTTTGCTGCATGTGTTTGAACAGTACGCAGGAGTAGAAACTCATGCGTTCAACCGCTACGCCTCTTATTATGAAGCCGTAGACGATGAACGGAACACTGCCGGCGGGCGGGAGTAGCGATGCGGTACGCCGGCGCTTTTCGGGCGCTTTTTTATAAGGAACTGAATACCTTTCGGAATAGTCCTGCCGTCTATGCCGCGGCATTCGTCCTCTATCTCGGCGCCGCGCTCCCCTTTATCGGATCAGGATATTGGTTTTCGGCAGGACTTTCCGATTTCCGCTCTTTTTTCTTAAATCTCCCTTTTTTATTCTGTATTGTGATCCCGCTCCTTGCCATGAACAGCTGGACGGACGAGAACAAGCATCATACGGATCGCCTCCTCGCTTCATATCCCGTGCCTAAATGGCAGCTTGTTACCGCTAAATATGCGGCGCTGTTAGTCTGCTTTACGGCTATGGCGACGGGTACCATGATTATTCCGCTTTCCGTCATACCGTTCGTTTATTTTGATTTTTTCTCTTTTTTTCTTTCGTATTGCGCCGTGCTTTTTTTCGGCGCAGCATGTACCGCATGGGCATTAGCGCTGTCGAATGTTTCCTCCCATACCGCAATCAGTTTTTTGCTCAGCCTCTTTACCGGTCTCTTTTTCACTGTCAGTCATGTACTTGTCCGCTTGGCGCCGTTTCCGGCATTCATCGCTCAAATACTGCGCTACTGTTCCTTTATGCTGCACTTTGAATCGGCCGCCCGCGGCATTTTCGATACAAGGGATTTTGTGTTCTCTATACTCTTAATGATTTTCGCGCACGGCTTCGGCGTACTGATGCTCTGCTTTAAGGAAGATCGCTTATGAAAAAAGAATACCGCATACAAGCGCTCCTTTTTTGCGCCGTTATAACGGTCTCAGCATTGGTCAGCCAACGGCTGTATCTACGGTTTGATGCGACAAAGCAGCAAACCTATTCTCTTTCTCCCTATACCAAGTCGGTTTTGGACAGTCTTGAAGGAACGGTAACCATCACATGGCTGCGCTCCTATAACATTGACGGCTATCTGCCAGCCTTACAGTATGTAGAAGACATCCTCAACGAATACCGGCTCTATGCAGGAGAGCGCTGTTTCGTTGCATACAAAGATACAGCCGCATTTTCGCAGCAGCAGCTTGCGGAGCTCGGCATCATTGCCCGTCAAATTGAGAAACAGAATGCCGATACGCGGATATTACAGAATTTATATTCGGGGCTCTTATGCGAATACCGCGGGGAGAGCAGAGTGATCCCGTTCCTGTCCGATGTGTACACCCTTGAAGCCGATATTGCCCGCTTTATCACTGAAATGAATCAGGATGCGCAGAACCGGAAAGAAGAGCGGACGGTTTATGTTGCTCTTCCCGTAGGCAGTGAGGAACATCAGTACAAGTATGTACTTCCGTGGCTTGAGTATGCAGGATTTGTTCCGGCGCTGCTGACGCCGCCCTATCCTGCCTTGCGGCCTGAAATTCCGCTGCTTGCCGTCGGTTCATCATATTTTGACGCCGATATGCTGACGGCAATCGATGTTTTTTTAAACAAACGGGGTTCCGCCGCGTTTTTTGTATCCGCCAATACGGTCGATGCCGCCGGTACATGGCAAGCCGCTCCTAAAAAAGATGACGGACTGATTGAGCTTCTTACCCGCTTCGGATTCGCACTTCAGCCAAATTTGATCATGGATCCGCTCAATTTCAGAATGACTTTGCCGTCGGCCGATATGAGCATGTACGAAAATATTAACTATCCGTTTTGGCCTCACATATTCCGGCAGGAAACGCGCCTTATCCCGCCGCTTCTCCCTGCCGGAAAAGCAGTACAATTTTTCTGGCCGTCGGAGATTGTGTGCACTGCGGTACGGGGAAAAACACCGCATACGCTCCTCAGTTCAAGCCCCCGCTCCGTCCTGCAAACGCCGCCGTACAACACCGACCCGCACGGAGCTCAACTCGCCTCAGCCGCTGCAAGCGATCACGCTTCTTTTCCGGTTGCTGCGTTTCTCAGTGCGGAACCGCAAAGTACGGAACGGCAAGAGGCTTCCGGACAGAACGGCGGCGCCGATAACGCCCGGCTTGCAGTTGTAGCGGATGAGTACTGTCTCAGTACCGCTATTGAGTATACGCAGTCTGAGGCAAACATGGACTTTATGGTCAACGTCCTCTACTGGCTCTCCCGGCAGGATGCGCTGTTACAGTTAAAAAACAAACAGCCGGCAGTCTTGCCTTTTAAATACTTTGAAAGCGATGAGGATTTTAACCGTATTATCGCCTTTATCCGCATACTGAACCTCGCGGTTATTCCGTTTGCGATTGCCGCAGCAGGGGGCGCCGTATATTTTCTCCAGCGGAGGAAAGTATGAATTACCGCCTTGCTTCTTTTAAACCGGCAACCCGCAGGCTTTTCTATCTCCTCTGCGGATTGCTCTGCCTTTATGCAGCAAGTTTTTTATACCGCCCCTCCCGCCCCCGCGCGTTTTCAAGCAGTTTGACGCTGCCTGAGGATTTCCGGGACGTACGGGAAATCCGTTTTTCAATTCCTACCAAAGCGGAGCCGGTGGAGATGGGCGCAATGACGCTGATAAAAACCGGCGAACGCTTTTTTCTCCATACGGTAAACGGCGACTATCCCGTACGCCAAGAGCTTATCGACCGTTTCTTTTCTCTGTTGAGCGCAAAACGTTCCTTTATTACTGTTTCCGCCGCGGCGCGGGATTATCCTTACTATGCAATTGAAGACGGCCATGCCTCGCAGATTACCTTGATACGGGAAGATAAAACCATCCTTGCAGACCTCTTATTCGGCTCGGCCGATAGGATAGGAACGGGGCGGTATGTCAGGACAGGGCGGAGTCTCAAAGTGTTCCTGATCGATAACGGCATAGAGCCGTTTTTAACGGTTGCCGCCTCTTTTTGGACTGATCTGCAAATATATAAATCCGTTTTCTATCAAACCGGTATTCAAGGTCTTGAGTACCGGAATGACAGCCTCCTCCGTAATGAAAAAAATGAACAGCATTTCCACGAGCTGGAACTTTTTTTGGCGAAGCTCTCATGCATCGATGTGTATAGCGCCTCTGCGTTCCAAACGCCCCAAACGGACAGCATCCGCCTTACGCTCGGCGATGGGACTGCTCTTACTCTTTCGCTTACCCCGCTTGAAAGCGGCGACTACGTGATCTTTGACAGCCGCAGCGTCAATACCTACCTGCTCAGCGGCTATACCCGCGGCCAGCTGATGCGGCATATCCAAACCCTTACGGCTTCAACATGAGAAGAAAACCTCTAACCAAAAACTAATCGGATATTTAGAGGTTTTATTGAGTAAACTGGGGCCTAATCACGCAGCAAGACCGAATGCAGACCGGTTCATCAGTGGCAATAGCATCCACAAATGAAAAATCATCATCTGTAGCTTCCTCTTTTTGCACAACGTATTTTTCGTCGTTCATAGTTTCACCTTCTTCTTATCAAGATTTTTCATCTGCATACGTATATACAAGATAGGAAGTAATAAGATAAATCCCGAACTAGCATACACAAATACAGGCAAAATACTTCTAAGCATATAACCAAGCGCATAAGTAATAATTGGGTTCAGCAATGCATTCAAATTGCCGAATACCGTGTAATATTGTCCCAAATAGTGTTCATCAATAGCGCGCATCGTGTATGCTTCCAACAAAGAATTTAGGATGCCGGTAATGACAAAAACGCCTCCGTTTATGATGCATGCATACAATATATTGCTGTTTGCAAAATGTAAGAAGCGACAGCACATCATGACCAATAAAAGCGGCGCAAGCGATCGTAGATTAAAAATCCTGTCCCCTGAAAGCGAAACAACCGCAAGCCCGATAATATTTCCAATCGTTCCTGCCATAATAAAATACGTATACTGCGCCGGCACAAAGACACTGCCTGCGTTACCTGAAAATACAAAGTATGCTGTAAATGAAGCTACTGCAATGTGAATATTAATCAGCAGTGTCATAATGATGAACCCTGTTAATGTTTTATTTTGGATAACGGTTTGCATTCCGGAAATGATATCTTTCACAATAGTTTCTTTTACTGGTTTGGTCGGAACGCAGTAGTCCCGATGTAAAAATTGATTGATCAGCCCTGATATAAAAAACGATACTGCATTGATAATGAGAATTTCTTTTATACCGTCCGTTGTAAACAGCTTCCCTCCTGCATACTGACCGATCAGCAAAGAAGCATTTGCCAGCAGGACTAAAAACGTGTTCAATTTTACCACATTGCTTTTTGCTCCTATGCGTTTTATTACCACCATTGCAGCACCGTCAAAAACGCAATTCAATGTCGATAACAGAATAAAGGTGGCAATGATAATGACTGCATTGATATGCCCAATAAGAAGAAAGAGCAGCGTCATGACTGCCGCCCGCAGATAGTCAGAGGCAACAAGCATGATTTTGATATTTTTTCCTTTGATAAGCGTGGTTATCAGCGGTGATAAAAAGAACATCGCTATTTCCGTAATTGAAACAATAGTGCCAACCAGTACTGAATCTTTAAAAATTTGAATAAGCCATAAATTAACAAATGAAATATAACTTGCTGTTCCTATGTCGGAAATAAATTGAGAGGCAGAAAGGATTACAATGTTTTTACGTACGGTATTCATTTTAGATAGTGCTTGCATTAATAT
>CAJPOL010000054.1 GCA_905372265.1 uncultured Treponema sp.
AGAGCGGATCCCCCGGCCGCCATACCCCGCGCTCTCCTTAGATAAAGCCTTTTACCCCGCCGATATTTTTCTCGCCGCCGGTTTCAAAATGGCTGATACTCAAGCCCGTACCGCTTCCGATTTTGAGGTATGAGGTCTGTCCTTTGTAGCTTGCGGCAATGAACACCGCTTTGGAAGCGTCTGCAAGCACTGCCGAGCCGTTTTTATCCGACTTCATTTCGGCATTTTTTGATCCGACATACGAATAGCAGGTAACCTCAGCTCCGCTGATAGGCTGCGCCGTTTTAATATCGGCAACGGTGATATACAGCTGCCCGCTCGCCGTCTTTTTCGCCATAATTCCGATGTCCGAAATAAGGACATTCCGCTTTATCACATTCTTACTGTTAAAGCGGGGAATATAAAAGGCCGGATGATAGGGATTATCTTTATTCGACCAATACGCATCCCGCTCATCATAGTCCAAATCTTCCCAGTAATTCCACAAGCTCTTTTCGGTAGGCGGCGCATCCGCTTCGATTGTATCGGGAGGCTGCGGCAGCGAAGCAAAGGCTTCTTCGGACTCGGAAGGGGCGCGGTATTTGATATTCTTCTTTCTGAATGAAATGCGTATCTGAAACATCCCCTTAGGATATTTTTTAAGCAGCGCCGATACGTCTATTCCACGCGGAATATATTTGTTTTGCATCGACTGATCCCAATCGAAGGAGATATTCTGTGTCCACACCGGCTCTCCGACACGGTACAGTTCATCCGTTCCGTCCAATTCGTTGACCTGTAAAAACTGAGCGATATTATAATCGTAGATAGCGAACGCCTGCACCAAAAGGCCGTTCACGTTCCGCGTCTCAACCGGCAGTACCGTACCCTGCGAGGACGGCAAAATCGTCCCTTCGGTCATAAAACGCACGGAGGGTAAGTCCCAGTTATCGGAAAGGGTGATATTTTTTGCCGCGGCAAGATAGATGCCGTTCGCACTTTTAATTCCGTTGGAAATACGGATATTCCGAATATTCCGCCAGTTGGAATCGTCATAAATCGTCAGTACGTTACCTCTTACGGATACATTGACATCATCGCTCCGTGCACCATGCTCATTATGTGTCGAAACAAAATCCTGTACATCTTGAGATGCATCGAGCATTCGTGAAAAACTTACCAGTATGGTGTTTTTCTTTGAAGTATTGATATCGATAATCGAAAATTCGTTTTTTGCCGGAATACTGAACGATTTTTCTCCTGCAAATGCCGCATCCTGTTTTCTCGACAAACCGAGCTTCCGTCCTTGCCACGCAACCGATAAGCTGCGCGCCCTTTTTGTAATGCCGATATTTTTGATGAAGAATTTCCACACCGTTCCCGAAGCGCCTTGTTCCCATTGCACCGTATGAGCGCTCTTAAAAAAGCCGCCCGACTTCGCCGAAACGCAGTGCCGGACGGTTTCCGCCGTAACGGGAATATCCGTGGTGATGCTGCCGCCGAGTGAATAGGCATCTTCCGTCTGATTCAGCGTCAGGGTATCAAGGGCAACTTCGTAAGAAGGCGTTGCGGCTAAAAAGACATGGCGGTAGATGCCGTGCGCCGTCTCTTTTCCGAATAGCTTTGCGCAGTCTGCCGACAGGATAATCTTGCGGCTTGAAGGATAGGGCGCCGACGGGGTAAAGACAACCGTTTTGCCGTCTTGCAGTTCCCAGCTCCCCGCTAACCGTGGAGAAAACTGTAAGACCTGTTCAGGCTCCCCGATAATATCGCAGGCAAAGCTGACGGCAATAGGGTCAAGCCGCCCGACATTAGTCGGAGAAATGGCCGTAACGTATTCTTCCGTTCCTGCGTCCGCAGCCGTTTGCCGATTGTCGGCGCATCCGGTAAAACACGCCGCAGCAAAAATAAGCACGGCAGCGAATTTTAACGCAGCGGCAGCCGGCTTAAGGCTCATTTTTTTGACGCTTCCCGCAACTGTTCCGGAAAAAAGACTGGTCTGTTTCATAGTACGCTTCCTATCGGTTTTTAAGTAAAATGATGAACAAGCTGAAACTTGATGCTGATATACATTCTTCAATGTAGATAATAAATAAAACCGACAGGATGTCAATAATTTTCTCGACTTTTTTGCCGTTCTCGCGTATACTAATGAAAGGAGGTTTGTATGAACATCAATGTACAGGCTATAAAATTTACGATGGATGAGGATCAGAGAAACTTCGTGTATAAAAAATTCGATCGGATTAAATATGCGGAGGAGTTGATTGTTGATATTCTATGTTCTATCAAATTTGATAAAAAGTTTACATATGAGTGTACGGTAAATTTTAAAGGAGGAGCAGCACATGTTTCTGCTGAAGAGTACGACTTCAATGCGGGCGTAAATAAACTGATGGATGTCCTTGATCAAAAGGTGCGAAAAGAAAAAGATAAAATACAAGCAAAAAAATAACGTAAATATGCTCTTGGGTGTTCCGATTTTTGAGAGATACCTGAGAATAGCGTATCTTATCTATTTTACATAGTTTGAATATCTGCTATAATGCTCTGAGAAGGGGGAGGTGCGGTGAGAGCTCCGATGTGTAAAATTGTTTTTATTCTCTTGTTCTTGGGTAGTACGGCTGCAGTATCTGCTGCGCCTGAGGCCTATGTTAAAGCGGCGGAGAAGTTCCAACAGGCTAAGCGAGATGCAGCAGCAGCGGTTATACCGGCGGTACCGTATGCGGATGCTTACGATTCCGTTGCAGCACCGCTTGAGGGTCTTGCTGAACCTGAGCGAGAAGCACTCTATATGGAAGAAGGCGGATATGCCGAATACAAGGTTACCGTCTCCGAAGATTCGCTTTACAGCCTTGCGCTGCGCTACCGTCCGCTTGATTCTTCAAGCGGCAGGTTGCTGTGCGCAATTCGCCTCAACGGGGAGTTCCCGTTCAAAGAGGCACGGGAATTGGCCTTTCCGCGTTTTTGGAAGGACGCTGACCGCAACTATAAAACCATCAAAGGCAATCAGCCGTTCCCTGCACAGGTCGAGGTAGCCGACTGGACGGCAGCGGCCTGTACGGATTCGCTGGGCTATACGCCCGATGCCTTTTTGTTCCGCTTTAAGCAGGGGGAAAATACCCTAAGGCTTTCGCTGTTGAGCGGAAGAATGGCTCTTGAATCCGTCAGCCTTGTTCCGGCCTCCGCTTCACAGCTGCCGTCCTATGCACAGTATCTGCAAACCGCAAAAGCGGACGGTGCCGCCGAAATTGCCTGCGAACCGCTTAAAATACAAGCGGAAGATGCCATATTAAAATCTTCGCCGAGTTTGTACCCCATTAACGACCGGACATCTCCGCTTTCGGAACCGTATCATCCGTCCAATATCACGCTGAACTGTATCGGCGGCGCCGCATGGAAGGAGCCGGGTGCACAGATTATCTGGGAAGTAACCGTACCCGAAAGCGGCCTTTACCGCATTGGCGTTCGCTTTAAACAAACGGCCATGCGCGGACTCTATGCGACGCGGCTTTTGCGGATAAACGGGGAAACACCGTTTAAGGAAGCGGCCGACTTGCGCTTTGAGTATGCGTCAGGTTTTCAATTTCAGTATTTAGGAGCCGGTTCCGCTGCGGAGGGAAAAACGGAAAATAAAGAGGGCTTTCTCTTTTATCTGAAAAAAGGAGCAAACCGTATCAGCTTGGAAACATCGCTGGGAGCGCTCGGCCCTATTTTGTATAATCTTGAGGATACGACACGCCGTCTGAACGATATGTATCGGGAAATCATCGCCATTACCGGCGTTACGCCGAATAAATATCTTGATTATCAGCTGTTTTACCGCCTGCCCCATTTACGGGAAGTGACGGCGGAGCTCTATGCACAAGCGCAGCGTATTGACGAAGAATTGCGTGCGCTCTACGGCAAAACAAACGACCGTACCGCAAGCGTATCCCGCCTTCTTGCCATTATGAAGCATTTTTCCGATAGCGATGAACAGATGGTCAACCGGCTCCCCGCTTTTAAAGAAGCCGTAAGCGCGTTGGGAAAATCGGTCATGGACTTACGGGAACAGCCGCTTCAGCTTGATTATCTGCTGTTTGCCGGTGAACATGCGCCGGAGGTAAAAGCCGACGGAAATTTTCTTCAGTATGCCGTGCACAATGTGCGTGCTTTCATCGGTTCATTCTTTAACGATTATAACGTAGCGGCAAGCGGACCGAGCGGCGGCAAAAAACTGGAAGTGTGGCTGAATACCGGCCGCGATCAGTTTGAAGTTATCCGCCGGTTAGTCAACGAGAGTTTTGAATTGCAAAACGGTGTACAGGTGCAGCTCAAGCTCATCAACCCCGATCTGCTGCTTGCTTCGACGTTCAGCGGTATCGGCCCCGATGCGGTTATTCAGCTGGCGAACACTGCGCCGGTGAACTTCGCATTCCGCGGCGCTGCGTATGATCTTACCCGCTTCCCTGACTTCGAAGCGGTTAGCAACACTTTTTCTCCGGCAGCGCTGACCTCGTTTTGGCATCAGAGAGGCTGTTTTGCACTGCCTGACCGGATGAGCTTCCCCGTGCTGTATTACCGGAAAGATATTTTGGACGCTCTGCACTTAAAAGTGCCTAAGACATGGGAAGAGCTATTAGACTTAATACCTGAGCTGCAGCGCAACAACATGGAAATCTATCTTGACACTGATCCGCCGGGTACACTCGGAGCCGCCGTCAGTATGGGCAACAGCAAAGCCGTCAATACGATATTTTTGTCCCGTCTCTATCAATGCGGAGCGGATATCTATACAAAAGACGAAAAACGCTGTTCATTGGATACCGATGATGCGTATACAGTGTTTAAGTGGTGGACACAGTTTTACACGCAGCACAGTTTTCCTGTCGTCGTCGATTTTGTTACCCGTTTCCGGCTGGGAGAAGTGCCGGTCGGTATCGTAGACCTTTCGGTATATACGACGCTCAGCGTATCGGCGCCTGAAATCAGAGGTCTGTGGGATATTGCGCCCGTTCCGGCTACCATCGGCGCCGATGGTACGATGCGCAGTGATGTGCCGTGTATTACCAGCGCCGCCATGATTATCAAAAACAGCGTAGAGTCGCGTAATCGGGTGAACGAAGCATGGGAGTTTATCAAATGGTGGACAAGCCGCGATACACAGACTCATTATGCACGGGATATGGAAGCGGTACTCGGCCCGGCGGGACGTTACACGGTTGCAAACCTTGAGGCATTCGATACTATCCCATGGCCGCTTGATACGCGGAAAGCACTGCGCGGAATGATCGGTTCCTTGCATGGTATTCCGCAAATTCCGGGCGGCTATATTACCGGACGCTACCTGAATAATGCATTTACCACCGTCATCACAAAGTATCGGAATGCGGCCGATGTGCTTTTTGAAAACAGCAATCTGATTAACGATGAAATTACCGCAAAGCGTAAAGAATTCGGGTTGGAGTAAGGGAGAATAACCATGATACAGCATTCAAACAGACAGACCCTCTGGCAGATGGTAAAAAAGAATAAAAGCCTCTATTTTATGATGCTCCCTTTTATGTCGCTTTTTTGTCTTTTCACCGTTATCCCCGTATTGGTGTCGATCTATTTCAGTTTTATGCGCTTTGACGTATTGCAGCCGCCGGTGTTTATCGGATTTGAAAATTACATGACCCTATTTTTGGATGATCCGATTTTCTTAAAAGCCGTTAAAAATACGTTTATCTTAGCCCTGATTATCGGGCCGTTCGGCTACATTTTTTCTTTTTTAATGGCATGGCTGATCAACGAGCTGCCGCGTACCTTGCGGACGATTATCACCGTCGTTTTTTACGCGCCGTCCATATCGGGTAATGCGTATCTCGTTTTTACGCTGCTTTTTTCGGGAGACGTATACGGCTATTTTAATGCGCATCTTATCAACTTAGGTTTTATTTCCTCTCCCATTCTCTGGCTGCAAAATGCGGACTACATGATGCCGATCGTCATCCTCGTTTCGCTGTGGATGAGTTTGGGTGTCGGCTTTTTGTCGTTTATTGCCGGTTTGCAGGGCGTAGAGCGGTCGCAATACGAGGCAGCGGAAATCGACGGTATACGGAACCGGTGGCAGGAACTGTGGTTTATCACCCTGCCGAATATGAAACCGCAGCTGCTGTTCGGCGCGGTTATCTCGGTAACGTCTTCCCTTGCCGTAGCGGATGTTACCGTCGCGCTGAACGGTTTCCCGTCAACAAACTATGCAACGCATACGATCATCAATCACCTCAACGATTACGGTATCATCAGACTTGAGATGGGCTACGCTTGCGCAATCGCCGTACTGCTGTTCTTTATGATGATGGGCATCAATGCGCTTGTACAAAAATTCTTAAAAAAGGTCGGTACCTAATGAAACACGCGCCGTATAAAAAAATGAACCGTTCCCGCTTCGCGAAATTCCTGACCAAAAACAGGAGCAACCGGAGCATCAGCGGCAGTCTTCTGTTATTTGCATTTCTGTTCTTATTGGCTTCGGTGTCGCTTTTTCCCGTTATCTTCATGATCAATAATGCGTTTAAGCCGATTAACGAGCTGTTTATTTTTCCGCCTAAGCTCTTTGTGATGCAGCCGACGACGGCAAATTTCGCCGATCTTTTTGAGCTGCTGACAAACTCGCTTGTGCCCTTTCTCCGGTATTTCTTTAATACGCTGGTGATTGTGCTGCTCGGTTCGGTAGGGCATATTCTCTTTGCCTCGGCAGCTGCCTTTCCGCTGGCGAAATTCCGCTTCCCGGGTAATGCCTTTTTGTCAAAGCTGATTGTTTTTTCACTGATGTTTGCACCTGCGGTTACTGCCGTACCGAGCTATGTGATATTGGCACGCCTGCGGCTGGTGGACACATATTGGTCGTCGATTATTCCCGCTTTTGCAATGCCGCTTGGCCTATTTTTAATGAAAAACTTTATGGAACAGGTACCCGATGCGCTGATCGATGCCGCCTCCATCGATGGACTTGACTATCCGGGAATGCTGTGGCGTATTATTATGCCGGCGGTAAAGCCTGCATGGATAACACTTTTTATTGTGTCATTCCAGAACCTTTGGGGTATCGCAGGCGGCACGTTTATCTATACGGAAAATTTGAAACCGCTTGCGTCGATGCTCACGCAGATTGCAGGCAGCGGCATTGCGGCGGGAAGCGCCGGAGTTGCCCGTATCGGTATTGTCGCGGCGGCTTCTCTGTTGATGTTCCTCGTTCCGGTCATTATTTTCATTATTTCGCAGTCAAACGTACTGGAGACGATGGTATCGTCAGGAATCAAGGATTAAAGGTGTATTGCTATGAAAAAACGCACAAATAGGTTCCGGTATTTTATGCAGATGATGCTGCTCGCAGCACTGTGTCCGCTGGCTGCGCAGGAAATCGGTTCCTCCAATTATCTGTATACAAATTTCCAAAGTGTGGTTGGAGCTCCTCCCGCGTATATTCACAGCCGCTCCATTACCGCCAAGGATTATTCCGAAGATTCCGGTTTATTTGAACTTTTGCAGGATGTTTTTGTGTCTGACACAGCTGTATATGTATTGTGCAAAAATAAATTGATAACCTTTCATCATGATTTTACGCTTGATACGGTATTGACCGACTATACGGCGGAAGACGGAACGGTAACGCCTTTTGACGAATGTTCGGGACTTTTTGTTACAAAAGCAGGCGACTATTATATTTCGCAGGCGGAGTTTTCCCGAATTTTGCATTTTAATGCGGATCATTCGCTGCGGAGAATATTGAACCGTCCTGCTATTCACGGATTTGAGAATATTGCATACCGGCCCGGCAAGCTGACGGGAGACGGAACCGGACGGCTCTACGTGATTGCAAAAGGAATGTACGAAGGTATTGTCGAATTGAACGCCGACGGTTCTTTTTCCCGTTTTTACGGGGTGCACAGTGTGCGTTTGAATCCTGCGGAAATTATCTGGCGGAGTTTTTCCACGAAAGAACAACGGAAACGTCAGCGGCTCTGGCTGCCGGCCGATTTCAGCAGCCTCTGCATGGACAGCGAAGGGCTTGTTTTTGCAACCGAGCAGGGCCAGTATTCGCAGATTACCCGCTTGAATGCGGCCGGAGCTTCGGTCATCAAAGTAGATAAGGACATTTATCCGTGCGGAGATTTTACCTTTAATCAATTCGGGCAAGGAATTCCCGTCGGCCCTTCGCAGATGATAGCCATCGATACGGATAATACGGGTGTCTACCTTGCGCTTGACATGGTACGTTCCCGTATTTTTGCTTATAATGAAGACCACCGGATGCTCTTTATCTTCGGCGGACAGGGAGACCGCGCCGGTTATTTCGGGAATCCGATCGATGTCGCCTTTGTCGGCAAGAATATTGTCGTCCTTGATTCCTTGGCGCAGTCTCTTGAGCTGTTTGAGCCGACACTGTACGGAAAAGCCATCAACGATGCTCTCTCTTTTCAGCGCGCCTACCGCTATGACGAAGCGATGGAGGCATGGCGTACCGCATTAAAATATGACCATAACTTTACGCTTGCGTATGCGGGAATGGGCAGATGTCTTTTGCGGCAGAAAAAATATACGGAGGCGCTGGAGTATCTCCGGCTCGGATACGACCGCGAATATTACAGCAAGGCGTTTGAAAAAGTGCGCAATCAAAAACTGCGCGCATCGCTGCCGGCCGTGTTGTGGTGCGTTATCCTTTTTGCGTTGCTGCGGCTGATTTTGTTCGCAGCCCGTAAGACCGGCATAACAGCCGCGATAGCAGGCAGCGCTTCTTTTGCGCCGATAAAGGCCGGTTATAATGCCCTTTCAGCACGGCTTAAAGAGCCGCTTGCGGTGTTTTGGTATTTTCCGTGGCGGATCATGGGCAGTCCTTTCAAAGGATTTGATGAGATGAAGTATGAAAAAAAGGGCAACTATGCGTTCGCTTTTTTTATCTTCGGTTTGTCGGCGCTCGTGAATATCATGGCTTCGACGTATAACGGGTTTATCATTAACTTTAACAATCCGTATAAATTAAATAGCATACTCCTTGCATCGCAGGTGTTGTTTCCTATTCTATTATTCATCACCAGCAACTGGAGTATTACTACGCTGCTTGATGGAAAAGGAAAGTACGGCGAAATCTTTTTAACAGTGATGTACGCGCTTTTTCCGGTATGCCTACTCAGACTGATTTCAATTCTATTGAGTAATGTACTGACGATGGAAGAAATGCCTATCAGCACGGCGCTGCTGTCGATAGCAGCCGTCGCTTTTGTGCTGTATCTCTTTATCGGCCTTGCCGTTATTCATCAGTATTCCTTTACAAAATGTCTCGTGTCGTTGCTTTTGACCGTTGTTGCAATGGGTATCATTACCTTTATTTTGATGCTGATATTCTCGCTCGGTTCGGAAGTGGTACAATTTGTCGTTACCGTTGCACGGGAATTATCGTTAAAATATTTTTAAAAGGTCATAGAGGAGGAGCGCCGGATGAAACGTATTTGTATTTTATTGATAGTTGCTGTCTTTTTTTGCGGGGCGCTGCAAAGCCAAAGCGGTGTTGCCGGTTTTGAGGCTGAACATACAGGAATAAACATAAAGGTTGCCGCAGGAACGGCCGCTTTCTTGCGAGAGCATCCTGATTATCGTGTAATGGCGGAAAACGACTCCCTTGCGCTGCTGTTGAATGAGGCTACTCTTGCGGTGGCGGTGATCGATCCCAGAAGCGGCGAAACGCTCGGCGAATCGGTTATGAACGGCGTACAGGGAAATGCCGGCGTAAAAAATTTGCAGAAGTCCGTAGCGGCAGTTACGTATCTTGCCGACTCCGACAATAAAAATATTGCATCGCTGCAAACGATGGATAGCTATTCGTTTTGCACGGAGCTCAACAATTTTATCATACGGGAAATACCGCACGGTTTTGAACTTGACCTGACACTCGGCGCGAATATGCTCACAACGGACGATTTACCGAAGATGATTCCGCTGCAAAAATACAACGAATTGTTATTGCCCTATTTTTCTTCGCAAAATGATAAGATATTCCGCGAGGAATACCGGATCGTGGACGATAAATACTGGCTGCGCGTTAAGGATAAGGATATCGGCAATCTGAAACTTGAGTATCTGTATAAGCTCTTTTTTGAAAAATCTCAGTATACGCTGGCAGATGCCGAAGCCGATACAAAGGCTTTCGGTTATGTGCCGGAACATGCGCTGCCCCGTATTTCGCTGACTGTGCGTTATGAGCTTGAAGGCTCCGATCTCGTGCTGACGGTACCGCTTTCCGAATTGAAGGCGAACCATGACGTACAGATGATCGAAGCCGCACCGTATTTTCTATCCGCCGGAGCGGAGGATTCAGGGTATTTGGTAGTGCCTGACGGATCGGGCGCCTTAATGTATTTTAATAACGGGAAAAAGAACGCTGCAGCATATCAAGCGCCGGTGTTCGGATCGGATATACTGAAAGATTTGTTTGTCTACAAGCAAAAGACCTTTAATATCACGCTGCCGGTATACGGGATAAAGAAAAACGACCGCGCGGTACTGGCTATTATCGAAAAAGGAGCCGAGCTTGCGGAAATAGTTGCGGATGTATCAGGGCATACCGATGAATTTAATAGAATTTCTTCCCGTTTTATCTTGCGGGATATTGAAAATGTTTTTCTTGAAGGAAGCGGAACCAGTACACAAGCGCGCTGGGCGAATGATGTGTATACGGGTGATCTTGCGCTGCGGTATGTGTTTTTGCAGGGCGAGCAAGCGCAGTATGCGGGGATGGCGAAGCGGTATCAGCAGTATCTGATTGCGCATCAGGACTTGAAGAAACGGGCGGCCGAAGCGCAGGCGCCGTTTTTTGCCGAATGTCTCGGCGCCATACGGAAGTCGAAATTCTTTTTAGGGGTGAGTTATCCATCAACGGTGTGCGCGACGACTATTCCCGAAGGCGAAATGATCTACAACCGCTTGAGGGAAAACGGCGGACAGAATATCAAGTTTTTTTTCAGCGGGCTGTATGAAGGAGGCGTAAAAAACGGATCGCTGCGGAAAATAGCGCTTAACAGCGGGATGGGTTCTAAGCGGGATTTTGAGCGCTTACAGCGCACGGCGGCGGAAAGCGGCGGGATGCTGTTTCCGTCTGTCAGTCTTGGACGGGTGTACGGATCAAAGCGGTTCAGTAAGCTTTCCGATGCGCCGCGCCGGCATAACGGGTTGCCTGCGGAAGAGACGCTGTTCCTTGAAAATATGATGCTTGATCGCTTTCTTGAGTATCCTGCGTATTATGTTTCGCCGCATAAACTTTCAGCATATACGGAAACGGCAAAAAAGAATTTCGGCGCATGGCCTTTAGGCGGTTTGGCGGTGCGGGACTTAGGCGGGCTCTTAACCCCCGATTACCGGCGTAAGCAGCATCTGTCGCGCATCCATGCAGCGCCGGTCTTTGAAGACGCCTTGCATTCGCTTGCTGATGCGTACCCGCTCGCGCTGACTAATCCGAACAGTACGGCGTTTGCCCACGCCTCGTATATCACCGGGCTGCCGTCCGCACATAACGGCTACAGCATTCTTGATGAGAGTATTCCCTTTGTACAGCTGGTGTTGGACGGCTGCGTACCGTATGCCGGCACTGCATGGAACGGGAAGGCGGTGCTGGGGATGCGGCGTAATCTGCTTCATGCCATTGAGACGCGATCATCGCCGTATTTTTTGTTTACGTATCAGAAAGAGACTATTTTTCATAATATACTGGATGCCGATTTGGAGGGAACGTGCTCGACCTATTATGAGGATTGGACAGATGAAGCGGCTTCGCTCTACAAAGAATACAATGCCTTTTACGGCGCGGTAAAGGATGCACAGATGAGCGGCCATGAAATCCTATCCGGTACGCTGCGCCGCGTGCGCTATACAAACGGGGTAACCGTGTACGTCAACTACGGGAAAGAGGATGCCCTGTACGGCGATTTACGCATACCCGCGCAAGGGTATCTTGTGCAAAAAGAGTAAGGAGACCGGAACGCTAGAGCGCTTCCGGTAATGCATTAAGCCACTGAGAAAACGGGAGTATGGTTACTGAAAGCGCTTCTGAGTTTTGCATGCATACCA
>CAJPOL010000055.1 GCA_905372265.1 uncultured Treponema sp.
TATCGAATGCTTTACTTTCCAGTCTTGACGACTGTCTTCTACTTGTTCAAATAATGTTCCTTCCTCCATAACATTACTTTACTATACTTTTCTTTCATGCTGAAGCCATGATTATGGAAGAAATAAGTTCACATACACACTGTGAACGGATTTTGTATGTAAGGAGTTATTATTATGAAATTTGTTAAGAAAATGGTAATGGGCGCTGCCGTTGTGATGACGGCAGCAGGGGTAGTATTTGCGGCAGAGCCTAATGGCCCGGATCCTACTGCTGCACCACTTTTGACGTGTATAATGCAAACGATATAACGCAGACCATCGATATTGAAGCAGTTTCAAACTTTATGTTTAGTCCTACAGTATTTTACAAAGATAAAAACCGAACAGTAGAGCAATCAGGCCTCTTTAACATGAATATCGGTCTTACGCCGGCATGGACATTAGCCTATGAGCCGGAAGAATCAAAAATTGCCGTTAAAACAAAGGCGAAACTTGCAGCAAATGTTCACTATTCTCAGGGCTATGATAAACTAACTTCGGATGGGAATACCCTTTATGCAAGAAGACGTAAGTATGACACCGCTCTCTCCTTTACGCCTGAGTTGGCGGTTGGTATTGTATACAAGGTGTCTCCGTCAAAATTCAGTATAAACGCCGGCGGTAAATTCTCTGTTCCGTCAGCTTACTACACACATAATTAGGCAGCCCTTTTTTTGTTTCTTCTTTAGATATTTTCTCCGCGTTCTTGGTTGCCCCTGCGGTTAATCAGATACAAAGAATATCCGATGCAGAGCACCGGGTTTCAAGCTCTTCGCACGGATAAAGGGTACACGGCGCACTGTATTTTTACCGTCCCGAAATGGTAACGCCGCCTGTGTAAATCCATGGCGATTCCGAGTAGCCGTAGTTGACGGCATCTTTTGAGACCGCTTTTAGCTCATTGAACAGTGCAACAAGGTTTCCTGCAATCATCGTTTCGGAAAGCGGCTGTACGATGCGCCCGTCTTCAATCAAGTAGGAGTTTTTGGCGACCCCTGAAAAGTCTCCGTTCACGGCAGGGCGGCCTCCTGAAAACCTTCCGAGCAGAATACCCCGCTTTACCTTTTTAATAAGCTCATCTTTAAGAACGGCGCCTTTTTCGACGGTTAAACCGCCGCCGCCTGAAACGCAACGGGCTCGCCCTGTCTTTTTTGCCCCATACAGTCCAAGCGTAAAATCTTTCAATACGCCTTTTTCTATCAGCGTGGTATTTCCCGCTTTAAATCCGTCTGCGGTAAACAGTGCAGGAAGTTCGGCATGGGGTGCGCACGGGTATGAATGCAGCGTAAAAAGCGGCGAGCACACCTGTGTGTTCAGCCGGTCTTTCCATATCGATGTACCGGTGATAAGCGGCATATCGGATAAAAACAATCCGGTCAGCATATCGATAAAATCGGACGCGGCGGCAGGGCTGAGGATTATTTCCCCCGTAAAGGAGCCGGATAGGGGCTGTGTGCGCGTTTCGCCGCAGGAAAGACGCATCAGCTCATCAAGGCCGCCCCAGTTTTTAAGCGGTGTATTCAGGTCAAGATGCGCCGCTCCGCTATAGTTAAAGCTGCCCGCTCCGTGCTCGTCCTTTGCAAAGAACATAGCCTGAAAGCTATACACGCCTGCTTGCTTGTGAAATCCAACCTTGTTTGAATTGGCAAAAACCGTATCGGAACGGCTGAAGTCCAAGATGCATTGATTTAATTGGAGCGTAGGATAGGCGCTTTTTGTGTAATCCAAGAATTCGGTAAGCCGTGCATACATTTTTTCGTTGTCTGGTTCCTCATCGCCGATTGCCAGTTCTGCAGCCGGCTGCTGAGGGGAAATATCGTTTGCCTCGTCTTTTTCGGATGACTGTGAAAGGGCCGCCGCTTGACGGGCAGCTTCTTTGATAGCCGACTCGCCGGTGTCATTGCCGGCTGCAACGCCCTTTTTTCCATCGATCAGAGACAGCAGCGAGAACGAAATATTTTCGGTTGTTCTGTACAAACTGAGCTTACCTGAGTCGATATTCATTTCACTTTTTATCTGTTTTGTAATCTGTGCGGAAGCCTTCTCCGCTCCTTCTTTTTGCAGCGCATCCAGCATTTTTTCCGCAAGGTTCATTCCATCATAACCGCTCATTAATTCCGTCCTCCTACGCCGATTTTGCATTTGATTGCAGGGCCGCCCATTCCGACATTGATCAACTGCTTCTTACCGCACATACCCGCATTGCTCCAGCTCATATCATCGCTGATCATCGTAACGGTTTTCAGCATATCGAATGCAACGCCTGAAATAGTGCAATCCCGCACCGCTTTTCCGAGCTTACCGTTTTTGATTTCGTACCCTGCAACAACGCCGAACATAAATTCACTTGTGGAGTCCGCCTGCCCATTTGAAGCGCGGATAAAGTAGTACCCGTCGTCAATGCTTGCAATCATATCCTCAAGCTTATCCGTGCCGGGCAGAATTGCCGTATTCCGCATCCGCACGAGCGGTTCATCGAAGAACTCATTTGCGCGTGCATTACCGGTCGGCTCTACATTGAAAAGAGCGGCGGATTGCTTGTTGTGCATGTAGGAATTCAAAATACCGTCTTTGATAATCACGGCATCTTTGGCCGCAACGCCTTCATCATCAATCCAAATGGGCACGGGACAGAGTTTTCCTTTGTATTCATACGCAAAATCGACCAGATTGACTATCGGAGTTGCGACCGGCTGATGCAGAAAATCCGCTGCAATCGAACCGGAAAGGACAAAATCCGATTCCGTTGTGTGTCCGATAGCTTCATGCGCCAAGATACCCGCAAGTTCAGAACCTAAAATCACCTCATGCACACCCGGACGGGCATAGACACCTTCAGCTTTCTTTTTCAGATTTTCTACCATTATATCGATTTTCTCATAGTAATCGGACGGCTTATTAAAGAGGTCTTTAAACTGTCCCAGTCCGCCGAACACGTTATACAGAGATACCGGCTCTCCATCCGCTAAAATATCCAACGACATCACAAGATTTGCCCGCGAAATATAGGTGTACGCATCGGCTCCATCCGATGTTATCATGGTACGTTCGGTATCGTTGACGGACAGCGAGAACATGCGCGATTGCAGTTCGGGATATTTTACGGCAGTGTAGCCTTCAAGGTCTTTAATGAACGCAAGCAGTTCCTTTTGTTCGGCATTTTTTGCAGGATTATATGAACCGTATGCTCCCGATCCGGTAAAGGCCGGAAGCTGCTGCAAACCGGATCCCGCTTTTTGTGCTAAAAAACGCACATTGCCGGAAGCGCGCTGTACCGTTGAGGCAATCGCTTCATCGGTTGCCTCGGGCGAAGAGGCAAAGCCCCACACGCCGTTCTTGAATGCCCGTGCGGACACACCGCTTTGCGCGCTTTTTACATTGCTTACAATATCTCCGTTTACGGCGGATACCCGCGCATGGCTATTCCGCTGCACCCGCAGTTCGGTATATTCCGAAAAAAGCGCCGCCTGCCGTTTTAGATTATCATATTTCATAACCGCTCCTTATGGCTGTAATTTTCCCTTTTTTACTTATGCTGTTACTATAACAAAAAATGAGATTGTTGAGAACCGATTTGAAAATATCAGTGTTTTCTTTAATAAGTTCTAAACTAATTCTTCAAGCATCCTATCGGTACGATAAAAATACCATCCGCTCGTCTATATGCGAACTCGCCTATTCCAATAATTATCATTAAAAAAGACGGCGCCGGCATCTTTGATGTATCGATTTTATGTGCTAACGATTTTAAGTTTGCAGCTCCTTCCTCAATAAGTTTTTGTCCGCCCAGTTTAATTTCCGCCAAACCATATCTTCCATTTTTAAGATGAATGACCGTATCGCATTCCAAACCTGATTTATCTCTATAGTGCAACACAGCACCTCCAATACTTTCTGCATACACTCGAAGATCTCTTACACACAGCGTTTCAAATAACAGCCCCATTGTGTTTAAATCGTTAGTCAAATCTTTCGGGCCGACGCCAAGAGAGGCTACCGCTATTGATGGGTCTACATAGTATCTTGTATCGGAAGTTCTAATTGATGTTTTTGACCTTAAGTTAGGATTCCACGCGGGCATATCTTCAACTACATAAATCTTTTTTAATGCATCAATATAAGATGCAATGGTATCCTCATTCAAAGATGTTGTATCATTCGCAATAATATCGTCTTTAAGCATAGTGTTGGCAATTTGTGTTCCTTGATTTCTTGCGAAAGATTTCATCAATCTTTTTACTCGTTCCGGATTTTTACTCACACCGTCTGCTCTATTAATATCGGATTTGATGACTGCTTCATAATAATCTTCAGCTTGAAGTAATGATGCTTTTTCTTTCATTCCAACGGCATGAGGCCATCCTCCTCTACAAATTAAAAAAGCCAAGCGGTCTATGTCAAAATTATTCATTCCTTCTATACTATTAGGGTATTCAAAAAGGTTTTGTAGGCTTACTTCTCCTGTTGAATCACTTGATTCATACAAAGACATAGGCCTCATCAACAACCATGTAAAGCGTCCTGTTCCCGAATGCGTTATTTCGCCGGATTCTACCGGCACTGCCGAGCCTGTAAGTATAAATTGACCTTCTTCACCTCTAGTATCAACCTCGTATCTTGTTGCGTCCCAGAGTTTCGGCGCTATCTGCCATTCATCAATAAGTCGTGGAGTATTGCCTTTTAGCAGTCTTTCGGGAGCTATTTCAGCCATTTGAATATGTATTTCTCTTTTGCGGGGTTCATCCATTCTTAGTATACTACCCGCAAGCTGCATTGCGGTTGTTGTTTTTCCGCACCATTTAGGCCCTTCAATAACAACTGCCCCTTTTGATTCAAGTTTCTCTTTTAGCATAGTATCTGCTATGCGGGCTCTATATTCTTTCATTAATCATCACCCCACCGGAGATGATGCCATTTTTTCGGCGTTTTGGCAATGATTTTTTCGGCGTTTTGGCAATGATTTTTTCGGCGTCGTTTGCGCTTTTAGTATGCTGCTTGATAAATTGCCGATACGTCTTGTACGGTTAGCTTTTGAAATCCGTTGATGCTTCCGTTTTTGCCTTTGTGCCGAACGGCAGCTTGCGCCATGAGCTCAAACTTGTCCGTCCCAATGTTGAGTTCACGTAAGGATGACGGAAGACCGATTGACCGGAAAAATTCTGATGTCCGCTGGATTGCTTCCCGCGCAACAGCATACAAGTCTTGGCTTGCAGGAATATTCCATACATTTACGCCGTATGCAGCGATTTTTTGGACGGTTGAATCGTTTAACACGTGAGCCATCCAATGAGGGGTTAAAACGGCTAGACCTACTCCATGAGTAATATCATAAAAGGCGCTCAATTCATGTTCAATGGCGTGTACCGACCAATCGGTGCATTTCCCTTTATTCAATGTGCCGTTAATGGCCCACGTGCCTGCCCACATCAGATTGGCGCGCGCCTCGTAATTTTCAGGCTCGCGGAGCGCAATAGGACAATAGGTGATACAGGTTTTTAAAACTCCCTCGGCAAATCTATCCTGTAAAAAGGCGCCGTCATTCAGCGAAAAGTAGTTTTCAAAGGTATGACTCATAATGTCGGCGGTACCGGCGGCCGTTTGTTCTTTGGGAACCGAAAAGGTATAAGTAGGGTCGAGAATGGAAAACTTCGGCATCATGGCCGGATTGGCGAATCCGAGTTTTTCTGTGGTTCTCATATTGGAAATGACCGCTCCGCAGTTCATTTCGGATCCGGTTGCGGATAAGGTCAACACGGTTCCAATCGGCAGCGCACCGGTAACCGGCGCCTTGCCCGTTACAAGATCCCACGGACTGCCGCCATACCGTACCCCTGCGGCGATAGCTTTTGCACAATCGATAACGCTCCCTCCGCCTGCGGCTAAAATAAAATCAAGCTTGTCTTCCCGTACCAGTCTGATGCCTTTCTCCACTTCTTCTATGCGCGGGTTGGGAGAAATACCGGCCAATTCGCAAGCGTATAATCCTTTACTGTTTAACTGTTCAATAATAGAATTATAGAGGCCTATCCGTTTTATACTGCCTCCGCCGTAGCAGATAAGCACTCTTGTGCCGTATGGCAGTATTTCATCGGCAAGTTTATCGATTCCCTTTTCTCCAAATAGAATCTTAACCGGCACATTAAAAATAAAATTATACATACCCGCCCCTTAAATTTACTTGCGATTTACTATAGTGATAAAAGGCCGTTTTTGCAATAAGATAAAAATTGGAACGGAGACTCACATGCCTCAATGCGGCTCACCGTATCTGTGCTGCGTAATCGGGCTTGCGCTATATGAAAATAGATTATACAATCCGCATAAATTGATTCGCGCGGAGGGTTTAATACCCCAATGCTCGCGTCGGGGTATGTTGATTATGAATTGGTTTTTTAAAGAGTTTCCTTAGATTATTTTTTCGTACAGAGGCAGTATACATGAAAACGATTCTTTGCTACGGCGATTCAAACACATGGGGCTATAACGCCGTTTCAGGAGACCGGTTTGATTATAACATCCGGTGGACAACTCGTTTGGCGGATTTATTGGGTCAGGAGTTTCGGGTTATTGATGAGGGTTTATGCGGCAGAACCACTGTTTTTGATGATCCGCTGACCGATGGACTAAACGGGCTTACAATGCTTGAACCGGTGATAAAAACGCACAGCCCGCTTGATCTGCTTGTCGTGATGCTTGGAACAAATGACTGCAAAGGGTATTTTGGAGCGACTGCACGCAACATCGGCGAAGGTCTGCGCCGTCTTGTCCTCCATGCGCGCTTCCTTGGAGTTCAGAAGATATTGGTTGTTACGCCGGTCTGTATTGATCCGCGAATCTATGAGACCGAGACGGCGCACGTGATGGGAAAAGAATGCAGTGAAAAATCGATGCGCTTACACGGTTATTACAAAGAGGTTGCTGCCGAGTTAGGCTTGTACCATATTGATGCAAATGAATCCGCTGCGGTGAATACGGTCGATTTTATGCATTTTGATGAACAAAGTCAGCTCCGTTTTGCGCACGTCTTAGCGGCCGAAATCAAAGACCGTATCTGCTGCAGCGCCGAATAGCCATTCCAACTATTCATGAGAGGGTTTAATCCCTCCGGTGTTTTGTATCGGGGGATGGCGCCGTTTTTTCGTAGATATACGCCTGCTTACCGCCGAATGCGGGAAATCGCTCTAAAACAGCTATCCGTGTAAAGCCTTGCGCTTCATAGATACGGATCGCATTCCGCCAATCTTCATGTACAAGTAGTATCAGCTTTTTAAGCTGCGGAAAAGCAGCGGTTATGCGCTTTAATGCGCCTGCAAAAAAGAACGTTGCAGCGCCGATAGCTGTCTGATCCGTATCTGCTGCGCTTGAATATTGCACCGGTTTGAGCTTTTGAGAGCGGAGCTCGGGTGCAAGGGCAAAGGAGGAGATATAGAGCGCCGTTCCCTCTGCACAATGCCGATCATAGACGGAATGACCCAGCGCAAAGGCTTCAGGGGTCTGCGGATCGGCTTTCCATATTTCAGCTGTCAGATAGCCGCACACGGCCTTATCCGTTTGCCTGACCAGAACATAGTTACAATGCTCCGCATAGCGGAGCCGTTCCGTAAAGACAGCTTCGGATTCGGCGATTCCGTCGGCGAAACTCTGCAATTCAATCCGCATCACAGCCGTAATATCTGCTGGAGTTGCTTCACGGATTGCATACTGAGGCAGCATGTCTACCATCCCAGAATCTCTTGCCGGTGCAGCAGCCCGATTGCACGGATATTTTCTTCCGGCGTTTTATCCTGACTGCTGAGTTTTTTCAAATCGATGGAGAAACAATTCATTGAAAAGTGCTGAAAGACAAAAACCGGCGCTTCCTGCTCCATCCCTGCATAGCGCTGCCGAAGCTCATCCGCATAACAGGTAAAAAGAGATTTCTTCCGCAGTTCGCCGTAACCGACCAGCCATAACCGGCATCCGAGCGCTTTCTGTAAAGCAGCGGTTCTGCGGGCTAGCCATCGCTGCGATTCTTCAAAAAGGAGGCGGAACGAATCGCCGCCCTGTTTTAATAGTAAAGTAAGCTCTTTTGTTTTTGCCGTATGGATAGGGGTTTTATTTAAAATTATCGTATCCCGTCTAAAATCAATACCGAGTTCAGGGGTTCGGTGAAAAAAACTTTCTGCGACTTTTCCTGCTTGACCGACAAGATAGCGCTGATTCTTGTGCAGCTGCTCGTTTTTTCCCGGATTATCACTGACAATGATGAGTTTTACCGTATCGGATTTTTGGACGCCGTCCAAGCTGTGGTTGTACACGATTGGCGTTTCTACAGGATAATCAGGCGTTTTATTTTCCCTCGCAGCCTCTTTTTGTAAACGGTGCAGTTGTCCGCCTTTTGCAGCTGATTTTTCTACACAAGAAAGCGGCTCATCAGGAGCCGCGTAGTCATACCGGCATTGCGTAAGCCAGTGACAGCAGACTTCTTTAAAATCGGCTCTAAAAGTTTCAAATGCGTGCCATTCTTGTTCTGTCATAGTGATCAATTCATCGCTTTTTGTAAGAAAAAGAAAAACCCTGTAGGCAAAAGGAGGAAAAAATCCTACAGGGCAACTGTAAAGGAGGTATATTGAATATAATGTGTGTAGCATATTGCAATATACACTTGTTAAACAGACGAAAAAAGAAAGGTTACAGAAAACAAAAATTTTTAGATTCTAATAATCAAAATCCGGTGGTTTTTTGTGAAGCGGCAGCCGGTTATTTTACCAGCTGTTTTAAGAGCATGAGACTTTCTTCCGTAACCGTATCTCCGGCTGTAATGCCGGTACGCTCAAAATACCCTTGGGGCACTTCAAGCGCATAGCGGACAGAATGGGCGCTGGCAATAACAGCTAAACTGAACGGCTGCATATCGTAGATTTCGCGGATGCGGCCTGTAGAATCGATAAAAGCAATGGAAAGCGGGTGCGGAGTATCTTTCATCCAGAACCGGAGCCGATTGTCTTGTTTGTATATAAAAATCATTCCCGTACCGTCGGGAATATGCTGCCGGTGCATAAAGCCTTGCTGCTGTTCCACAGAGCTTACTGCCGTTTCAACGTCAATAGGGATAACTGCTCCCGTTTGATGCGCGTTTATGGTGACGGTTATGCTAAAACGTTTCTTTGCACAAGCAAGCGGCGAGGCGCCGGCAATGATACAAGCGCAGATGAGCATCAGCGCGCGCCGCAGGGCAAAAGCCGAAAAAATATTTTTCATCTTGTTTACTTAAGATCGAATCGGGCACATGGCTTTGTTGTCTATAGCTGTTTTTTCCATAGCGGTGTTTGAGGTTGCCGGACAAAGCCTAAGCGTTCCAGATAGGGAATGTGCTCTTCCGAAGGCTGTTCAACAGTAAGCGCTGTTAATCCTTGATTCTTCCAAAAGGCAGTGTTTTTTATAAAAAAATACCTGCCGATTGCCAGATCGCGGTATTTTGCCACTACAAAATCAATGAGAATAGCCGCTGTTTTTCCATCTCCGTCTTTCGGTACCGAATAGGCGATCAAACCTGCTATATCGGTATTGCGGAAATAGAAAGCTAATTTTTCACTTTTTTCAAGCGCAGTCTCTCCGAATAAAGAGAGGAGTTCTTCTTTGTTTTTTTCAAAAAAATAACGTACAATTTCGTTTTCTTTTATGACTTCGAGTATTTCAAAGTTATCTTTTACCCGTACGATTTTGAAAAAATAATAAATATCGATTATTACAATGCCGATGTTCATCACTACTGCCGGAAGGGAATGTGTTTTTAGGGCAAAAATGACGAACAGTAAACAGCCCATTGCATTGAGAATCCGTAATTTGACGATGGACTTCATAGTCAATGAAATGAAAATAATGAACGAAGCAGAATAGCCTAATAATTGTACTATATTCATATATTCCATAGTAGCGGGAATCATACGGAATGTCAAACTTTTATCCGTCAGGCAAGCTGCAATACAGCGCTTTCATGCGGGCGCACCTGCAAGCGGAGTTCCGAGCCGGATATTTCCCATGCGCCGATTGAACCGATAGGCACGCTGACTGTTTTTTCAGGTAATCCGAATTCGCCGGCCTCGATAGAGATCGCTTCCGGCTCAGGACAGACAGACCAGATAAATAATAAGGCATCGTCTTCGGTAAAGCGGGCAAAAGCAAACACTTTTCCGCGCGCATACATGATTTTAAACCCGCCGTGATGTAAAGCTTCAGCGTTTTTTTTGAGCGCGCTTAATGCTTGATATAGTGCAAAGGTTTCTTTCTTTCGGCCTTCGAGCGGAACGCTCCAGTCCATCGGGAACCGGCAGCCTTCAATGTCTTCAATTCTGCCTGCAAGGAGTATCTCATCGCCGTAATAAATATCCGGCATACCGGGTAAGCCGAACAGTGTCATCACCATTCCTCTATAATCATCATACCGTACGACCTGATTGGTATGGCAACGATGTACATCGTGGCTGTCAATTAAGTTGAACATTTGATGGGCTGCCGCTGCCGGCATCGCTGCATAAAACTGCGTAATCCGTTCTTTCAGCTGTTCGGCGGTACAAGCAGCGGGGACTGCGCGGAGCACGGGATTACGGGCGTTGAAAAGATCCGGCTCGCCGGCAAACTCCCGTAGGGGCCGGGTGCATCCGAAATAGTTCATCGTAGAATCCCATTCTTTTCCGTTAAACATTCGGGAACAATCGGTCCAATCTTCGGCAAGGATGAGTAAATCGGGCCGTACCGATTTGAGTTCGCGGTTTATTTCTTCCCATACTTCATGGTACAGATCCGCTTTGCTGTTCCGAGCCATACAATCGGCGACGTCAAAACGCCAGCCGTCGATAGAGTAGGGCGGCTGTATCCATTTTTTTAATACCGAATCCTTGCTGCGGTAAATACGGTTGCGCAGGGCTTCGGCCGTATAATTCAGCGACGGCATGGTTTGAACGCCCGCCCATGTTTCGTAACTGCCGTTCTCATCAATAAAATAATATGACCGCTCAGCGCTCGTTTTATTTTGATAGGCTCCGATGTGAGACGGGTAAAATTCATTTGACTTATTGAACCACTTTGCCGCCGAGCTTGTGTGGTTAATTGAAATATCCAAGATAATTTTCATACCCCGTGAATGGATTGCAGCGCAGAGTTCTGCAAGTGCTGTATCGCCTCCCAGATGCGGGTCAATTTCAAAATAATCAAGGCAATCGTACTTGTGCATGGTCGGCGCGGTGAAGATCGGATTGAGATAGAGTACGCTGATGCCCAGTTCCTGTAGGTAATCAAGTTTTTCGATGATACCGTATAAATCGCCCCCGTAAAAATCCATACAATGCGTTTTCCGATAGGGCAGCGGCTCCTGATTCCAATCCTGTACTTGAATAGGCTGGTGTCCTTGATATGAGTATTCCCCTGTTTTAACGGTCAGTTCCGGTCTTCCGTTATAAAACCGGTCGGTCATAATCTGATAGCAAATATGCTTTGCAACCCACGACGGCTGCTGATAATCAACCAGAATGATAAAATCTCTGCTTTCGTCGGGTATATAATCGGTTATGCGGTACTGGGTATAATAGTAAATCTGTCTGTTTGTTACCAAGTAGAATTGATAGCGGATTTTTGCTTCGCGGCAGGTGATCTCCGCTTTGTAATAGATAAGATTGTTTTTCTCTTTTTCCGGTTTCATTGCATGGAGGACTTCAGCGCCGAACTCCTTTATCCGCAGGTATACATGCGTGATGTCGCTATTTCGGAGCATCCTCAGCCGGATTGTTATGACATCTCCTTTGCGCGGGGCAGGATTACTGACAAAAAGCGCCCCTGAATCCGAATAGACGCTGTTGAGCCAATCGTTCATCTGTTCCTCCATCTTTGAAAAGTCGGGCTATTCCAGTACGGTAATCGTTACGGTGTCTTTGGTTTGCGTAACTTCCGCTAGGGCGGCGGTAAAGCTGATGCCGTCCGCTTGTACGGAAAGATTTTCGTA
>CAJPOL010000056.1 GCA_905372265.1 uncultured Treponema sp.
CATACTGCGGCTTTACGGTAATTTTTGTATAAAGTTGCATAAATATTCAAAAAAAAGTTATATTTTTGCATTTTATAGTTGCTCATTTTTTCTCATTATGATAATCTAGCCGCTATACTATTATTTTCATAACGAGGTTAAAAAAGGTATACGTATTCTTTTAGACGTAACCGCTACAAAATGGAACATACAAGTTTATTAACTGTCAAGGATTTGCATATTGCATTCAAGATTGACGGCGATTATTACGATGCGGTTGACGGCATATCGTTTGAGGTACGCCCTAATGAGCTGCTTGCAATCGTGGGGGAATCAGGCTGCGGTAAAAGCACCGTTGCCATGTCCATTATGGGACTGCATGATATGCGGTATACCCGTATTTCAGGGGAAGCGCTGCTGAACGGTAAAAATCTGCTCACTGCTTCCGAAGCTGAAATGAACCGCATCCGCGGTAAGGATATCGGCTTTATTTTTCAGGATCCGCTCGCATCCCTCAACCCGCTCCAGCGGGTCGGAAAACAAATCGAAGAAGCCTTGCAGTATCACACCGGCTTAAATGAAAAAGAGCGGACAGCGCGGGTCATGCAGCTTTTGAACGATGTCGGGATCCAAAACCCCGAACGGACAGCGCAGCGTTTCCCGCATGAGCTTTCAGGCGGTATGCGGCAGCGGGTGCTGATTGCAACTGCCCTTTCGTGTAACCCTGCGCTCATTATTGCGGATGAGCCGACAACTGCGCTTGATGTAACTATTCAAGCCCAAATCCTCGATCTTATCAAAGACCTCCAGCAGAAACATAAGGCAGGCGTTATTTTGATTACGCATGATCTTGGTGTTGTGGCGCAGGTTGCAGACCGCGTGGCGGTTATGTATGCGGGGCAAATCGTTGAGCTCGCTTCGGCGCAGGAATTGTTTACCAATCCGCTGCATCCCTATACCCGCTCGCTCCTTAAATCAATTCCGCAAGCGGATAACGATGATGATACGCTGCATGTCATCAAAGGCATGGTACCGTCGCTGAAAAAGCTCAAGCACTCAGGCTGCCGGTTTGCCGACAGGATTCCTTGGATTGCAACAGATGCGCATGAAGCCGAACCGGCGCTGCATGAAGTAAGCGCCGAACATTTTGTCCGCTGCTCATGCTGGAAAAACTTCCGGTTTGAGCATGAGGCGTAGGCGGATGGCGGAAAAAAGGTGAATATATGGCGCTATTAGAAGTAAAAAATTTACGGATACACTTTCCCATCCGCGGCGGTTTTTTCAACACCGTTAAAGACCATGTGCGTGCAGTCGATGATGTGTCCTTTACTATCGAGGAAGGGAAAACCTACGGCTTAATCGGAGAATCGGGGTCGGGGAAAACGACCGTCGGAAAAGCGATTGTCGGCCTTGAGCGTCCTACCGGAGGAGAAATCCTCTACGAGGGGACACGCGTAAACACCAAACTGCAACGGCGGAAAATCAAATACAACGAAAACGTGCAGATGGTCTTTCAAGACGTTATGTCAAGCCTTGACCCTAAAAAACGCATTCGGGATATTATTGCAGAGCCCATCAGGAATTTTGAGCGGCTTTCCGATGATGAAGAACTGCGGAAAGTACTGTCGCTGCTGCATATCGTCGGCATTCCCCCCGAAGGCGTTTATAAATACCCTTACGAGTTCTCAGGCGGACAGCGGCAGCGCATCGGAGTAGCGCGCGCCATAGCAGTGAACCCGCGTCTTATCGTTGCGGACGAACCGGTTTCCGCCCTTGACCTTTCGGTACAAGCGCAAGTGCTTAACTTTCTTAAAGAAATTCAGCGCAATTTTAAGCTGAGCTATTTGTTTATCTCGCATGATCTCGGCGTTGTCAAGCACATGTGCGACTATATCTACATTATGTACCGCGGCCGCTTTGTGGAAGCCGGTACGCGGGAAGATATTTACTGTAATCCGCTGCATATTTATACAAAGCGGCTGATTGCGGCCATCCCTGAAATGAATGTCGAAATACGCAGCGAATACAAAAAACGGCGGGCGGAAATTGAACGGATATATACGCGCGAATCGGAGCAATACTTTACTCCCGAAGGCAGAGTATACGATCTGAAAAAAATAAGCGATACGCATTACGCCGCGTTAAAGGATTAGGGAGGAATACGTTATGTGGAAAACCATCGTACGCCGCGTTTTGATTATGATACCGCAGCTATTTATACTCAGCATTATCGTATTTCTTATCGGTAAGATGATGCCCGGCGATCCTTTCACCGGCCTTATTACCAATCCGAAAATCGATGCGCACCGGATTGAAGAGCTGCGGGAAAAGGCCGGCCTCAACGACCCGTGGCCGGTGCAATACAAGAACTGGATGAAAAGAATTTTGCTGCACGGCGATTTCGGCGTATCGTACACTTACAAAATACCGGTAACGGATAAGCTCAAGCTGCCGGCGCAAAATACGCTGTGGCTTTCGCTGCTGACGGTTATACTTACCTATGTGATTGCCGTTCCGCTCGGTATTTATTCAGGACGGTACGACGGCTCAAAGTTCGACAAAGCGGTGCTGGTGTACAACTTTATTACCTATGCCATACCCTCGTTTATCCTGTCGCTGCTGTTTTTGCTGCTGTTCGGCTACCGGCTCCGCATTTTTCCGACCTCAGGCTTTGTCGGTTTGGAGGCAATCGGCACAACAAGCCGCTATTTTTTCAGCCGCATCTATCACATGCTGCTGCCGGCCATTACCGGCGCTCTTTTGCGGACAACCGGCATTGTGCAGTATCTGAGAAACGAGGTGATCGATGCAAAAGGACAGGACTATGTAAAAACGGCGCGGAGCAAAGGAGTGCCGATCGATAAAGTATACTCGCACCATATCTTCCGTAATTCACTATTGCCGATTGCCGCCTTTTTCGGCTTTACGGTAACCGGCTTATTGGCAGGTTCGGTCTTTATCGAAACCGTTTTTATGTATCAGGGAATGGGACTGCTGTTCATCGAGTCCATCGCGTCCCGCGACTATTCAATAATCAATGCGTTGACGCTGTTATACGGCGCATTAGCCCTGCTCGGCAGCCTCATTTCAGACATTGTGATGATTATTGTTGACCCGCGGATCAGAATAGAGTAAGGAGGAGATGAGCAGTATGGAAACCGGTAAAATAACATTGAACATCAGTACCGATGAAATAGACGAAGAATCGCTGAAAGAAACGACAGCGGTTCCCTCATTCTGGAAAATCATCAAAAACGAGTTTATGCATGAAAAAATCGCGCTCATCGCTGCCGGTATTTTAGCGGTGATTTTCCTTATTATCATTATCGGCGGCCTCGTATTTGATACCGAGACCGTTATGCGCGTCAGTATTCGGGATAAATTTTCAGTGCCCGGAAAAAAATACATTCTCGGCGCCGATTTAGGCGGCCGTCCGATTCTGCCTCAGCTCATTATCGGAGCGCGCAACTCTATTTTGATTGCATTCTGCGTTACAATCATCACGCAAGTTGTCGGCATCTTTTTCGGCCTTATTGCAGGATTTTACGGCGGTTGGGTAGATAATGTGATTATGCGTATTTGCGATTTTATTATGATTTTACCCGTTGTCATGCTGATCATTGTTTTTGTAACCGTTGTGCCGACCTATAATATTTGGACATTTATATTGATTATGTCTGCCTTTTATTGGACGGGCGTAACGAGACTTGTCCGCAGTAAAGCGCTTTCCGAAAACCGCCGCGATTATGTGAACGCCTCCCGGATTATGGGAACGAATGATTTTAAAATCATGTACGGCGGCATTTTACCGAATATTGCATCGATTATTATCGTTGATTTTACGCTCGGTATGGCGGGAAACATCGGCATCGAAACAGCGATGAGCTTTCTAGGATTCGGGCTGCCGCCGTCCTCTCCGTCGCTCGGCACGCTGATCGGCTATGCGCGCGATCCGGGTACTATTTCGGGAAAGCTATGGGTGTGGCTGCCTGCATCACTGCTGATTATGCTGTTGATGCTGTGTATAAATTATGTCGGACAAACCATTAAACGCGCGTCCGATGCAAAGCAGCGCTTTAAATAAGGCCGCAGCCGTTACGCTGGGCTTTAAGGGAGGAGTATGATGAAAAGACAAATGGCGCTTGGAGGATTTTTGCTTGCCGTGCTGATGACGGTCATCGGATGCGGCGGCAGCAAAACGGAAACAGCAACCGCAACTGCCGAAAAGCAGAGGAAAATGGAAGTGCCGTTCCCGGAAATGATTGAACGCGAAGGACAAGAAGTCGCCGGAACTTTTGTATTCGGCTATGCGTCCGACAATCCGTGGAAAAGCGTATTCAACACGTTCTTATATGAAGGCGCGGATACGTACGAGGTAATGCGTCCGAAGCTCGGAGCGTTTTTAGCGACAGGCAGCAACCGCGAGCTTACCGACACCGGCTTATGCAAGGCGTCTTTTGACCGCGAAGCAAAGACAGCAACGCTGACGATTGACCCGGGTCTTACATGGTCGGATGGAGTACCGGTAACCGCCGATGACCTCATCTTTGTGTATGAAACGGTATGTCATCCCGACTACGAAGGCTTCCGCTATGACGGCGATTATGAAAATGTAGTCGGCGTTGTAGAGTATCATACCGGCCAAGCGGATCATATTTCGGGATTGGAAAAAGTCGATGAGAAAACCCTTAAAATTACTTTCAAGGAGTTTGCGCTGAGCGTTTTGTGGGGAAACGGTATGCCGACCGACCCCGAACCTGCTCATTATTTAAAAGACATCCCGATAAAAGAGATGGCTGCGCACGAGCGTATACAAAAAAAGCCGCTTTCCTGCGGCCCGTTTGTTATCAATTCTATGGTCGACGGCGATATCATAGAGTATGTGCCGAATCCGTATTGGTGCCGCTCTAAACCGTCCATCGAAAAACTCATCGTAAAGCGTATCGCGTCCACCTCGACAGTCGAAGCGATAAAATCAGGTGAAGTAGATGTTATGTTCTTTAAAGATGATATTTACGATCAGCTGGTGGAAATCGGTGAGGACGGACGTACTGTTAGAGATGAAAACGGCAAGCCTAAGATGAAAGTGGACAACATCGATATCGTCAGCTCAATCGACCGTGTTTATAGCTATCTTGCTTTCAAGATGGGAACGTGGAATGCCGAAAAAGGAGTATGCGAGATGTTCCCTGACGGCGGCAAGTTTAAGGACAAGGCGCTCAGGCAGGCGTTAGGCTATGCGATGGACAATGACGGCATCAACGAAATTTATTATCACGGTTTACGGATAACGGCAAACTCGTTTATGACACCGTTTCATCCCGGTTTTTATGATGAAAATAGGCAAGGATACAGCTATAACCCCGAAAAAGCGCGCAAGCTCTTGGACGATGCGGGCTATAAGGATGTGAATGGAGACGGTTTCCGCGAAATGCCCGACGGTTCGCCGTTAACGATTCATTATCTTACGATGAGTGGCTCTGAAGTTGCGGAACCGATTGCCAACTATTATATCCAGAACTGGAAAGATGTCGGATTAAACGTCGAGTTAAACGATGGACGGCTGATCGAATTTAATGCCTTTTATGAAAAACTAAGGAAAGATGACCCTGCGGTAGAAATGTATTCAGGCGCATGGGGAGTCGGCACCGATCCCGATCCGAGCGGCCTTTACTCAAAAGTAGCTCCGTTTAACCTGCCGCGCTGGGTAAACGCGCGGAACGATGAACTTTTGAAGCGTATTGCTTCGGAAGAAGCGTTTGACGAAGCGTTCCGTGTTAAAGCATACCGGGAATGGGACGAAAATCTGCTTGAAGAAGCGCCGGTTATTCCGACAGCCTACCGGCTTAAACTGATAGCGGTGAATAAGCGGGTAAAGAACTGGGATGACCGCGCCGTTACCACCTGGGATTGGAACAACCTCGCCCTTATCAGCGATAAACCGGCTGTCAATACAATGAAATAAAGCCGATTCCTATTCGGCACTTACATAAAGGAACTCCTCTTCAAAACTTACGGGCTTTGAAGAGGAGATTTTTTTCATTACGAGGGGGTCGTTCATGGTACGCAAACAGCAGGAAATCGTAGGAAAGCTGCTCATTTTTACCGGTATCGGTTTGATGTTCGCTTTTTTTATGCTTGCGCTCAGTCCCCGTTTTTCTTTTTTAGGCCGATTGATTTCGGCAAAAGATTTAACGCTGATGGTAACGCAATACCGCCAGCTGCCTGACTTCAATTTTCTTACCCGTTTCGGGAGCGCGTTTCTCATTTTTATTGTTGCAGCTCTTTTTGCCTCACTGCTCAGTACGTTCTTAGCAAAAAAAGTACATGCGGCTGTCTATGCGGAAACGGAAACGCAGCTTTTCGACTCTTTTATCAACCGCCTCCGTTTTTGCTACACCCGCGAAAACCTCATCGAAGCCGTGCAGCAGGAGCTTGAATATAAGGCTGACTGTGCGGCGCTGCTCGCCGACACTGAAACGGGACTGGTTATCTATAATAGTACGGCGCCGTACTTATCCGATCATGCCGTGTATGCAAATATCATGCGGCGTTTTTCGCAAGACTGGCTTGAGCATTGGTCTGCCGGTTTTTATTTTTTTGATTCGGATATGCAGATGACCTCAAAGAAAGCCAATGCGCGGGGACTACTGATTGCCTACGAGTCCGTACGCTTTTTTATTATGTGCCGCTATGTCCGCGCAATAGAACCGGAAATTTTCTCCCGCCTCTTTTCGGAATTTAAAAACTATTACGCACGGGAAAAGACCCTTGCTCAGCTTTTGTATTATTCCGAGCTTGCCCAAGAGTGGCAAATGGTTGCCGACACGCAGCGCTCCTTTCTTCCCCAAAAGATTCCTCAGCTCAAGAATCTTGAAATCGGCGTGTATTTCCGCCCGTTGGTAAATGTTTCGGGAGATTACTACGATGTTATTCCGATCAGCGAAGATAAAACGCTTGTCATTGTCGGCGATGTTTCCGGTAAAGGGCTTGCCGCTGCATTAGTCATGGGCGTTGTCGTCAATACGATACGGATTGTAGAAAATAAAGAAGACCTTGCAGGCCTTATTGTTGCAGTTGATAGCGCTATAAAGCGTATGAACCTTCTGGATAAATACACCGTCGTTTTTTTAGGCCTTATCGATACCGCTGCAATGACGATCCGCTATGTGAATGCCTCAATGGAAGCCCCGATGATTTTTACGAAGTCGGCCGACGGTTATAAAGTAAAAGTGCTGGAATCAAACTGCTCAATTGTCGGCATTATCGATTTGGATTCCGTGCCGGTCAGTGAAAAACCGCTGTACCGGAATGACTGTATTGTCATTACAACCGACGGAATTCCTGAAATTACCAATGAAGGCGGCGTCGAGCTGGGCGATGATGAGCTATATGTCAACTCGCTCAAGTCATTTGCTTCCTCCGATGCGCAGTCGATTACTACAAGTATTGCGGACTTAGGCCTGAACTACAGCGCTGCAAAAGCGTTCCGCGACGATACGACTATTCTTGCAGTAAAATTAAAGGGGTAAACATGGGACTTATTTTCGTTACCTATTTTTTTACAGCTGTTCTTCTATTCAACTCTTTGTATCTTTCGTCCCGCCGGTCAAATTATGTCAATATACTGTTGAACAAGATTGAAATACCGGCAGCGTTTGCATCGCTGGCAATTGCCATATCAATCCATCTGATTTTTTACGGCCAAACGGGCATACAGCAAATCGTTTCGTACGTTGCTCTGCTATTGATTGTCAGCGCTTCATACTATATCGTCGATATGTCTTTTGCGCTTGCAAATCAGAAACAATACCCCGTACGGTACAGGCTTAATCAGATATTCCATATTGGCGGAGCAATCTTTGCCGTTTTTTTTACCGGAAGATTCCAATGGAATATTCTTCACGGCTTCTCGTTTACTGCCCGCCCCATTGCCGCAGGAGTTGACGGGATAACGATCTTTTTCTTCTTGTACCTCTGTTTTACTCCGGCGCTGTCGATAGCGGTTTTGCTGATACGGGTCTTTTTTGTTAAAAACAATATTCACCGGCAGCAGTTTATCCTGCATAGCCTCGCCGTCGCGTTGGGCGCCGCTGTCTGGCTCGTTATAGCGTTCCTTTTTCCGGTGTTCTCATGGACATTCGCGCTGCTGCCGCTCGGCTACATTGTGATGCTGGAAATGGACAATGTGATCTTTGCACTAACCCGCGTATTTGATTTAAAACAGGTCGGATTAGGATTTGTCCGCTTCGTGCTTTTTACAGTGCTTTTTTCGGCGCTTGCAGGGTTCTTAACGGCGCTGTTTATGCAGTTTTTTCAGGACACCATTGCATGGATCGCCGGCATCAGCGGCTGCAGCATTGTTATGCTCTTTATACGGGATTTTGTAGCAGGCAAGCTCAACCGTATACTGGGAAAGACCGCTGACTATGAGGAAAACTTAAATACGGATTTACAGAGCCTTGACTATACGCATGGTCATGATGACCTATTGAAAACATTCCCCGCTATACTGCGCCGTCATATCACGTGTAAAGGCTTGGACATTTTAGTCAGCGACGAAAATATGAACCTCCAGACAGTGTATTCCGATTTTGACCATCACCATACGATGAGCGCCAGTCTGCCCTGTTTTGAATATTTGCTGAATAAGAATGTCATTGTTGTTACAAAATCGGAATTAATCGCCAATTATCTATATGAAGATATGAGAGACGACCTACTCGGCATTTTTGAAACAATGCACATGGAAATTTTGATTATGATACGGGAAGGTCAGAAGCTCATCGGCTGTATTCTGTTAGCGGCAAAGACGCACAGCGCCGAATACAGTCCCTATGATATTCACGTATTATCCAATATGTATGCATATTTCTTTCTCGTGATTTACTATCTCCGCAACATCACAAAACAGGCGCTGACGGTAACGGTAGACCGTGAAATCGAAATGTCCGACCAAATTATCGGCTCCATTCAGCGCTATAAAGATTCCCTTGAAGCGCGCCATTTTTCGATGGAATCCGTGTCGTATTCGGCGCATCAGCTCGGCGGAGATTTTATCGATTATATCACGCTGAATGAACAGCGCGCGCTCTTTTTAATCGGCGATGTGTCGGGCAAGGGTTTGAGCGCCAGTATGTCGATGGTTATTTTGAAATCGGTTATTCACACCTATTTGCAGGAAATAACGGATTTTAAGGAACTGGTGGTAAAAGTGAACCGCTTTGTAAAATGCAATCTTCCGCGCGGTACATTCTTTGCAGGCCTATTCGGCATTATTGATTTTCCTTCCAATACGATTTACTATCTAAACTGCGGTATTCCGCTGATGTCGATGTATATCAGTTCATACCGCAATGCAATCGGTATTCAAGGCGAGGGCAAGGTACTCGGTTTCGTAAAAGATATTAGTCCGTTCTTAAAGGTACGGAAAATCACGATGAACAAAGGCGATGTCATTGTACTCACAACCGACGGATTGCTGGATGCGACAAACTTAAAGGGAGACCGATTCGGCAGCGACCGCGTGAACCGTATCTTGCAGGATAATAACGCTGCTCAGTCTTCGCAGATTGCCCGCACTATCTACAATAGTTTACTTGATTTTATTTTACGTAAGATAGAAGATGATGTTACCATATTGGTACTGAAATATGATGAATAAGGGCTCTCCAAAAACCTCAGTTTTTGGAGAGTTTCTTTAGATTTAGATGCGATGTTTAAAATTAAGTCATTATTATATAAAGACTTAATTTTAAACTCGCGGGGATGGCGAAAAAGTAACCGACTTTTGAGACATCCCCTAGTAACAAGGCATCGCAAAAAAAAGGAGTTACAGTTATGGAAAATTTAACGATTACGGAAACGGCGCACGAACATTTTGTGCTGCTTGCAGTTGCGGGTTCAGTGAATTCGTACACATACCATGAGTTTGAAAAAAAAATATACGGTCTGATTAAGGACCATACGATTGTCCTCGATCTTGCCCGCGTTACCAATCTTTCTTCTTCCGGCTTAGGCATATTAATGTCGGCATCCGATGACGGAGAAGAAACCGGTCATAAAATTTATATTTTAAATCCTTCCCAAGTCGTCAAACTTGCAATCGATTCGACCGGCTTTACGGAAGTGTTTCCGATTATACATTCGCTCAATGAAGTAAAATAAATGCTGTATGGGCTCAAGTACACTGCACGTAGAAGCGGCGCTAAAGAATATTTCTTTTGTTGAAGACTTTATCTATGCTTCCAAATATATCCCCGATGATAAGCGCATGGCGGCGCTTATCATTGCGACAGAAATTTTTGATAATATCGCCGAACATGCCGTACTGGTTAAGAATTCTTCGATCTGCTTAACCGTATCGAATATTTTTTTTCCGCATGTATGTTTTAAATATTACAGTAAAAATTTCAGCAGTTTACTTGAGGCGCTGGAAAACACACAGCCCCACTATGATGTTCAGTCGAAGCGGTATCGGGGTTTCGGTTTAAGGATGACCAAAAACCTTGCACGGAAAGTCCGGTATCGCGAGCGTTTCGGCTGCGTGCGTATTGTCGTGTATTTGTAGGTTTACGTATGTATATAAAAAAACAGTTGTCTATTGTTGTATTGTTTGCTTTTTTTGTTTCTGCGGTTTCCGCAGCCGGTTCGGACTCCGAAGCGGCTGCCCGGTATCGGCACTTCCGCTATCCGCCATCGATTCCTCCGCATATCCGTAAGGCCATTGACGGTAATCGCGGCGCTTTCTTCGCTGATCTGCAGCAGGTTCTTTCATCGGAAAAAGAAAATCTTTTGATTTTAGTCGATAAGCGCCATCCGTTGCCGGAGGGATATACGCCGCCGCGTTTGGTTACATTAAAGCCGACGGTTACTTATAATAGCAAAGGCAAAGAGTTGTCTTTAACGATGAGGAGCGGCCGCGCTTACATTGTTATCCGTAAAGACTTATCGTTAACCGAGACCGCCGAACAAGCATTGCATGACATGGCGCTGGCAGCGCGGCAGGACGGCGTTGAGCTTGTTGTCAGTTCGACGTACCGGTCGTATCAGTATCAGAAGGGATTATTCGCGCGGTATGTGCGGGAATCAGGCGAAAAAAAAGCCGAGCGTTTTTCGGCCAGAGCGGGAACCAGTCAGCATCAGCTCGGCACCGTTATCGATTTTGGCTCCATCACAAACGAGTTTGCAAAAACCCGCGCGGGAAAATGGATGGCGGATAATGCGGCGCTCTACGGATGGTCGCTGTCTTTCCCGAAAGGCTACGAAAAGGTAACCGGCTATATCTGGGAATCATGGCACTACCGCTATATCGGTACGGAGGCCTGCGCCTTTCAGCAAAAATGGTTCAGCGGCATTCAGCAGTATATGCTGGAGTTTATTGACGCATGGAAAAAAACAAAGACGGTGATTATACTTCAGCGGCATCAATAACTCCGCGATCTTGGCGGTTACTGCGGTTACATTAAGGAGAAACCGCGGAGGACGCAAAGAGCGCAGAGAGAGTAATGGAGAATAGCGTTAGTATGAGACCCCTTACCGAATCCTTTGCGATCTCTGCGAACTTGGCGGTTACATTAAAAAGAAACCGCGGAGGGCGCTAAGAACGCGGAGAGTGATGGGGAATAGAACCGGTTTGAAAGCCCTTACCAAATCCTTTGCGATCTCCGCGAGCTCTGCGGTTACATTAAGGAAATAAAACCGCTAAGGACGCGAAGTACGCAGAGGGTAAGGGGGAAGAGCGTTAATATGAAAACTGTTACCGAATCCTTTGCGATCTCCGCGAGCCCTGCGGTTACATTAAGGAAATGAACCGCTAAGGACGCGAAGTACGCAGAGGGTAAGGAGGGAAGAGCGTTAATATGAAAACTGTTACCGAA
>CAJPOL010000057.1 GCA_905372265.1 uncultured Treponema sp.
CTGTCCAAAAACTGAAGTTTTTGGACAGCCCCGATTATTTACGTGTGCACGCATTATGCGCACACGGCTAAAAACTTTTTCGGAAGCGGAAGCTTCCTGCAAAAGTTTTTATAGGAGTTTATATGAAGATTGTAATTGCAGGTTCCGGCGCGATGGGATGCAGCTTCGGTTTTATGCTTCAAAAGAGCGGCAACGATGTTACGCTTCTTGACGGATGGCAGGATAATATTGAGGCGATACGTAAAAACGGATTACAACTGCATGACGGATCCGCTGCATTATCGGCAAAAATGGAAATCTTTAAACCGGAAGAATTTAAGGGAACGGCTGATTTCGTTATCCTATTTGTGAAATCAATGCAGCTTGAAACTATGCTGTGCAGCATTAAACACGTACTTACAGAGAATACAAAAATATTATGCTTGCTGAACGGGCTCGGCCATATCGAAACGCTTAAAAAATATATCGCTCCTAAGAATATTTTTATGGGCGTTACGATTGTAACGGCCGGTATGAACGGGCCGGGCAGCGCGGTGCTTTCCAGTCACGGTAAAACCGAAATTCAAAACATTGTGCCGGAAGGGAAAGAAGGCGCCGAACTGATTGTAGAAACGCTTAACACGGCAACCATGCCCGCGGTGTATTCCGATAATATTTTGTGGTCGATTTGGCGGAAAGCGGCGCTCAACGGCTCAATAAATAGCACTTGCACGATTATGGAATGCAATATGTTTGAACTTGGCAGTATTGCCGGGTGTAAAGATATGATGAAATGCATTATTTCCGAGTTTGCCGCAATTGCAAAAACACAAGGCGTTACGCTTGATATCGATTCCGTAACCGATTACATATACGGCTTGACGCAGCCCGGCTTTGACGGCTCAAAGCACTATCCGTCGATGTATCAGGATTTAATCAAAAATCACCGGCTGACGGAAATAGACTTTTTAAACGGATATATTTCACGGAAAGGAAAAGAATTGCATATTCCAACGCCGTATTGCGATTTGATTACCGTCTTTGTACACGGTAAAGAACAGCTTGCCGGATTATAACGTGGTAGTATGAAATCAGATGCGCATGTTGTTGAACTTTTGCAGAAAGGCCTCGCCGCTTTGGAAATACCGGATGATGCAGAGCAGCTGCAAAAGTATCTTTTGCGGTATGTTCATGAACTTGAACTCTTTAATGCAGCTTTCAATTTAATAAAAGCGGAGAATACCGATGAACTGGTGATAAAGCATATTTTTGATAGTCTTGCTCCATGGAAAATCATTGCGGAAAAAATTGATAGCCATACTGATTCCCGCCCTTGTACTGTTGCCGATATCGGCTCGGGCGCAGGATTTCCGGGCATTCCGCTCGCGTGCCTTTTCTTACTGCGGAATCCCGACGTCGAATTTACGCTGATTGAACGGATGAATAAGCGTTGCGCTGTTTTAGAAAACGTACGGGCAGTATTAGGCCTTTCCAATACATCGATTTTAGAAGTCGAAGCTGAAAAAGCGCCCGCAGATTATTTTGATATTGCAGTATTCAGAGCCTTCCGCCCCTTAGACCATACAATACTAAGAACGGTGCAAGGCAGAGTCCGCGCAGACGGGTTATTGGCGGCTTATAAAGGAAAGCGGTGCGTAATTGAGGAAGAAATGAATGCGCTCGGATCGGATATGCCTGCATATTCCGTTATTCCGGTACACGTGCCTTTCTGCGATTCGGAGCGTAACCTTGTCATTATCGGGAAGTCTTTGAGCTCCGCCGGATAAACCCCATACGGCTCGAACGGGGCCTGCCTAGCACAGTGTTCAGCCGCAGCGTTGTATTTTCCGCAGCGATGATCGCTTCAATCTTTACCGGAACAGATTCCTGAAATTGCGCGGAAATACGGAGTTTACTGCCGATATAGACAGCATTAACCGTCTTTACAGCTTGCGTTGCCTCAGCGGTATTTGTCGCGATAAGTAAAACAGTTACCGGCATAGTAAAGCCGTCAGGCTGTTGTGTCTCGTCTAAAAAGACATTCACATGTACTTTTGAATCGTGTTCCAGCGCTTCCAGCTGAATGGGAATTCCGTTGATTGTGCCGCTTTTTTTATCGGTTCTCAAAAAAAGTGAAAAGAGAATAAGAATACACACCACAACTATCGAAAACAGCATTGAACGGGAACCCTTTGTTGCCGTAAGACTTTTAAGCAATCCCTGCCGTTTTAAATAGTCAGGCTCATACATGCGCTGCACCGATTCGGGAGCGCGTTTCAGACGTTCCGCCCGGCTATACCGTAAATGTACCTGCCCGCTTTCAGATAATTCATGCCGATTATTCATTCCCTACCGCTCCGATAATCTCATTGGTACGCCACCATACAACCGAAGCTTTCTCATCACCTGCAAGAAGAGCCGATACGATCCCGGTAGGAGAAAGATTGAACGCATTATAGTTCAGTTCGGCAGCCGATACCGAAAGATTTCTTGTGTAGATTTTATTCGTTTTTAAATCGATAAGCTCCAAAAGATACCCATCCTCAACCGGTATCGTCAAAAAGCACCAATTATTGGCGCTGACGCCTAAAAGATTGTACACTTGTTTGAACGGCTTTGCTCCGGAATCGGCATGATCATTGTTTTCATAGGGAGCAATATCAATTTTCCGCTCATACCGTTTCGTTTCAATATTGAAAATATAGAGATAGCTCTTATCATAGCTGATACCGGCGCTTACCTGCGTTTCCGGATCGGTATCTTCACGGTAGTAATCAATTTTCAGATACAGCTTTTTTGTATTAAAGTCAGGTACAATTTTATCAATAGCGGAAAAAATTTTTTTATCAGTACCGTATGGAGAAGGGAGATTATTCAGGGCGACGGGAATTTTATACAGTAAGTTACCGGCAGCATCGTACCAGTACACCCTGATAAACTGTTCCGTTCTGCAAATGACGATAAGCCCATCGCCGGAATCGGTATACACTCCTTCGATCGGAGGAAACGGCGTACCGCCCGGACCTTCCTGTCCGATGGTATCAATAACTTCGCCTATGTCATTAAAATGAATAACGGTATCGCGTAATGCAAGATTTTCCGTTTGATCGTATTCAATTCGCTCATCTTTAACGGTATCGACGGCAAACAGATGCTTCTCGCCGGTAACAGTAAGATAAGAAGGATGGTTCAAAGGGTATACGATTGCCCTGCGGGTCATAATTTTATCTTTTTGTTCGACATTGATAAAAGTAGGACACGGATTTTTATCGGGATTATAGTACAGCGCAAGCAAATCCCCAAAAGAAGTCATTTGCAGTATTTTGCCGGAATTTGAGTTACTGAGATAAAATATTCCGTCTTCCATATATATCTGACTGTCAGGCCGTGTGTACGGGCTCTCCAGATGGAACAAATCCATCTGATCTTCGAAATTGCCGTACTCGATGGAAAAGAGCGTTTCACGTTCCAATGTACCGGTCGTATTTTTCGTGCAGGCGGCGCAAAGAAGAAAAAATCCGCCGATAAAGAGTATTTGAGCTGTCCGTATGCGTCCTAGAGCGCTCTGCATTACAACCTCACCATGAGCAAAATACTGAAAACAGGCCGATATCCTGTTGCGTTTTCTACAATAGAGGCGATTACCCTGCGTGTCAATATGCCCCAGCATGTAGGGCAGGGCAGCCGCATCGGAAATATTTTAAACGGTTGACCTACTCTATACATTTACAAGAGAATACGGTAGAATATAACATTATGGTGTTGGAACTGATCATCACAGGTGCCGTTATTGTCTGCGCTGTGCTCTTTTTAGTCCGGCAGTATTACCGCGTTTTCTCCGGTAAAAGATCCGCATGCAGCTGCGGAACGGAAAAATATGCAATAAAAAACGGCAATCTACAGGGATGTTCATCATGCGGCGGTTGTTCCTGCTGCCGTAAGCCGAAAAACGGTGCGAAATAAGCATCCGGTTTTTATGGGATTAAGCTTACATGAGTCTTTCGGCTTGGCTACATCAGTAGGTTTCAAGCTGTTGTATGATGCCGGTGTCTTCCAACAGCGCCATAAGAGCTGAACGGATATGTTCGGGGATGGGAACGGTAAAACGGCGCGGGCGTCCCCTTATAGGCAGTTGCAGACGGAATGCGCAGAGCTGGAGCTTTTTGATGCGGGCGCTTTTCCATAAAGCTTTATTAAGCCGGAAGTCTCCATGCTTATCATCGCCTATCAAGGGATAGCCAATTCCGGCTAAATGAATACGGATTTGATGCATTCTGCCGGTATGCGGTATAGCGGAAAAAAGACAGTAATCTTCCCCGCCGGCAATAATCCGGTATGTTGTTGACGCCGGTTTTTCAATTCCGTTTTCTTTAATCGGCGTTACAACGGTTCCTGAAAGTTCCCCGGTGCTTTTAGAAGATCGGAAGCAGAAAGCAAGATATTCCTTTTGTACTGTCTGAGAATCAAAAAGCTCTCTACATGAACGGGCTGCAGCTGCCGTCTTTGCCGTTATCAGTAATCCGGCGGTTTCTTTATCAAGACGGTGAACGGGAAAAATATCCGTACCAAGCTGTACTTTCAGGATGTCGGTCAGGCATGTTGAAACCTGCGCTCCGCCTTGGACGGAAAGGCCATAAGGTTTATTTACAATGCAAATTGCATCATCTTCATATACAATCGGGATGATTTTCTTTACAATGTCTGAGTGCAGTGAGGTGCTGTGCATGGCAAGGAGTATACGATGAAACAAAAAAAAATACAGCCGGTATGCTGTTTTCTGTTTGTTTGCGTTTTTTGTATCGCATATCCGCTCGGCGCGGAATTACTCACCGATTCCGCTTTCGGTTACATGATTGATTTACCGGAAGGCTTTCAACAGGTGAACAGCCGCGCCGCCTCCCGTTCTATGTACCAGCATACGCTTGTTCCGGTCGGCTTGCAAATAGCAGTATACCCGTACCGGCAATTTGCCGGAGCGGAACAAGCGGCAGCGCATATCACTTCTCAGCTGCATGCGGAAAGCAAAGCGCTCTATTTTTTGCGGCAAGGCAGTCCGGCTATTGCTTCTCATATCAGCTTTACCAGTTATAATCAAAAACAAGCCGGCTGGCTGTTAGTGCTGCCGCTTCCCAATGAAAAAGGCTGGCTTTCTGTAACAACCTATAGCGCAGCGGAGAAGGCTTCCGAATACGAACCTTTAATGATATCGACGCTTGATGCCGTTTTTACCGGTAGGCAGTCTTTTTTTGAGCCCGGCCCTATGATGCAGGCAGTATTCCCTAAAACAGGATCGGTAAAAAAGGATACGCACTTTAACGGAAAAAAAATTACCCTCTATTTTGACCGTTCGGACTCTGAAGCAAACCAAGCGGTGATAGACCGCGAATTTGCCGTTTTAACGCTCTATTTAAATTCTTCCTTACAGGAGAAAGCATGGAAACGGTATTACCGGCTTATTTACCGTGACAGCTGGAGCCGCTGCCGCTATATTCCGCTTATGATCGAAAAAGAGCTTATTGATGTTGCGGAAGGAGGAAAACGTCCGTCCGCAGAAAAAGTCGCTTCTGCTGTGCTTGAATGGCTCCAGGCTTTTCAGTACGCAAGAGATCAAAACGGAGCGGATTTTTTAAATATACCGGCGCTCTGTACCGATAGAAGCGGCGACTGCGACAGCAGGGCTCTGCTGATGGCGCTCATTCTGCAGCAATGTAATATCGACTCGATCCTTTTGATAGCGCCTCAACACAAGCATGCAGTCGCTGCAGTCGACTGCATAGGGGAGGGGGCTCGCTTTCGGCATAACGGAAAGCGGTATCTCCTTGCGGAAACAACCGCTCAGGTACCGATCGGCCGTATTGCACAAGAAATGGCCGACCAATCCGACTGGTTCGCTGTCGATTGGTACCAACTTCCGTCAGAGAACGAATACACGCTCCAGTAGATACCGGAGACCGGTCATTGTACTATCATTGCATGTAGAGGAACCGCTAAGAACCGCAAACTATCGGTTTGTTCTGTAAAGAACAGGTAAGGATACAATGGTGAACATAATAAAAAACGGAATATGCGCTTTTCTTTTTATTTTGACTTTATCATCTTGTACCGATGTAGATAAACTCTATACGGTTCAACCGGGCGTATATGATATTTCCAATATTGATACGGATAAGGTTTATTCTATGAAAGGGCGCTGGGCTTATGCGGAAAAAGAGCTCATGCCTCCCAATCTGCCGATTGAGTCATATACTCGTTTTGAAGCGATTGACGCTGCATGGACAACGTATGAACAAGCGCAGTCTGTGTATGGATATGCTTCTTACGCTATTAGGATTACCGGATTTTCTCCGGAGAAAGTGTATGCAATGTACTTTCCCCGTACATCCTCTGCATGCGCAGCCTTTCTAAACGGCAAACAGTTTTATGCATCCGGTACTCCCGGTAAAACGTTCGAAGAGGAGATATTTGATTGGAATACTGAGATAGCGCTCCTCCCGATTTCGGATGATCAAAGCGCCGAACTTGTGATTCATGTATCAAATTTTCATGACCGCAATCCCGGAATAGAAATGCCGTTTTATATCGGTTTATATACGGCTATACAAGCAAAAAAATCGATCGATAAACTCATTACCTCCAGTATCTTTTCGCTGCTTTTGGCAATGGCGACCTTTTTTATTTCTCTTTTTCTGTTTTACCGAAAAGAGACCCCTGCTTGTTTATTCGGACTGCTGTGTTTTAGTTTTGCGATTAGGACACTGTGCTATAATGATCTCTTATTAAAAGATTTTTTTCCCGCGCTCTCCAGCCTTATCATGTTTCGGCTGGGGTATTTAACTTTTCCTGCATGCGGTGCATTCACATTTTTATTCATTTTTGATTTATTTATTAAAAATAAAATGAAATGGGCGTATATATGCATCGTGCCGCTTGTTATCTATGCAGTAATGACCATAGTATGCCCGATGTATGTATTCATTAATCTCTTGGTAGCAGTACAGTTTTATGTGATTTTCCTTGCGCTTGTTGTATGCGGTATTGTACTCTATGCGTTTAAATGTAAAAAAACGTTTTCGTTGTTGTTTTTAATTTCATTTTTATTGTTTTTCGCAGCAATGGTGTTTGATGTTTTGATCTCAAACGGTATTATTACGGCACCGTTCATATCCCATTTTGCAGTAATGTTTATGCTTGTATCAATGGCCTTTATCATAATCCGTCATTTTGTCTCTGCATTTGAAACGCAAAAGTCATTAATAGAAACGATTGCGGAAACAAATATGTCTTTTCAGCGCTTCTTCCCAAACGAATTTATGCAGTTTCTTAATAAGAAAAACGTTATCGATATTGCACTTGGTGATAATACATATAAGAATATGTTCGTTGCATTTATCCACCTCGGTATAAAAGCGGACTTGATAACTGATACTGACCGAGAAGAGTTGTTAGCGCTCTACAATACTGTTGTACAAGCCGCCAATCCGATTATACGGCAGCATAAAGGATTTATTGATAAATATTTAGCGGAAGGTTTGATGGTATTGTTTTATGGGACGGCAGAAGAAACCTTAAACTGTGTCATTGATATTACTCATCTTATAGAAAAATTAAACATCCATAGAAAAAAAGTATCTTTATCGCCTATTCATATTTCTTCCGGTATTCATTATGGAAAACTGATGATGGGTACTATAGGGGAAGCAGAGCGGATGGATACGACCGTTATTTCGGATGTTGTAAATATTGCATCCCGTATGCACAGCTATGCGACAAAAAAGGATGTACATGTTATGATGAGTGAACCGGTACGGACGCAATTGCCTGAAAGCTACTGGCGTACCCATACCTGCTTTTATCACGGAAAAATCCAATTTCACGGTAAACAGCGGCTGACAAATGTCTATGAGGTTAGTGCATTATGAAAAGAATACTACTCGGCGCATTACCTTTTTTATGTATATTTCTGGTAATGGCTTTTATTTATAAAGCGCAGCCTATACAAGATTTACGCAAGCATTCGGTACGTATCCAAAACGGTTTATTGACATTGCCGAAGCACAGCGCAAAAGACGTGTTCAGTATAAAAGGTTTATGGCATTTTACCCCCAGCCAGTTCTATTGCTTTAGGAATAGCGCCCATCCGCAATATGCGCCGCTGCCGGGAAAACTCAATGAGAGCTCTTTACACAGCGCTTACGGGTATGCTTCGTACGGATTGCGTATTGTCGGTATGGAACCGTCAAAAATATATGCGCTTCAAATAAAGCATATTCTTTCAAGCTGTACCGTTATTGTGAACGGAATTGATAGGGCAGGGCAGGGGCAACCGGGGACTTCGCTCAAGACGGAAACGCCGGGAAAAACAAGCTGTTTAGTAACTTTTAAGCCATCGAAAGACGGAACGGCTGATATTATTATTAATATTTCAAATTTCCATAACCGTTACGGCGGTACCGATCAGCCGATTCTGCTTGGCTCAGCTGAAACATTGAACAGGCTGTTTACATTCGATCTTCTATTTTATAATCTTGCCTGCACAATTTTAGGTGTATTCAGCATATTTTTTATTATGCTGTATCTCAATTACCGTCACATGCCGTATATTCTGTGGTTTGCCACTGCAGCTTTTATCTTAAGTCTGCGCATTATGTTTTTTTATCCGCATATTATAATTTATTATATACCGTCCATTCCATGGAAGTTATATTTTTCGGTTAGATATGCAACCATTCCGTTATCTACGCTCTTATTCACTATTTTTATTAAACATATTCTTGAAGTCCAATATCCGATATTCTACCGCAGCTTGATTATCAGTTGTATTGCCGCCAGTCTATTCATTTTTGTTGCACCGACGCCGGTAGCAGCACATTATTTGTCTATACAACAAGCAATTATGCTTGCTGCATCACTATATAATATTGCTGTAATTCTGCATGCGCTTATACAAAAACGTCCGTATACATTATGGATAGCATCGATTGTAGCTTTACTTGTCGTATTTACTGTCCATGATATTCTCATTTCACAATGGATTATTTCCGGTAAGTATCTTCTACAAGAAGGAGCAATCGTTGCCATATTGATTATTGTGGTAATGAATATCAATACATATGCCTCTTCAATCCATAGTATTGAAATGCTTGCCGCAGAGCAAAAAGATATTCAAACGGCATTACGCCGGTTTTTCCCTAATCAACTGTTGTTCTTCTTACAAAAAAATAATATCACCGAAGTAAATGCGGGAGATGCTTCAGACCGCGCGATGACAGTGCTTTCAATCGATATCCGATCATTTACCAGTATGTCGGAGCAAATGCAGCCTGATGAAGTATTCATATTGCTCAACAGATATTTTGCATTGGTGGCACCCATTATCCGGAAATACGGCGGTGTTATTACAAAATTTCTTGGAGACGGCTTTACCGCCTTATTTTCTGGATGCCCCCCTGATGCGGCAGTTCTTTGCGGAGTTGAAATACAACAAAATTTACAAAGGCAAAAAATACGAATAGGAACTATGCTGCCCATCCGTGCAGGAATCGGCATTGACTCAGGCTCTGTGCTTTTAGGGGTTATCGGAAATGACGATCGGTTAGACAGTATGCTTATTTCGAAGACCTATTATACCGCTGAATCGCTTCAAGCGGCAACAAAGCTCTATGCCAGTACGCTCATCATTTCCGAGACGATATTCCGCTCATTAAAAAATCCTAAAGACTATCATATACGGCGTATTCCGAACGCTGCAGGAGATAATGGCGATACGACGATTTTATATGAAATATATGACGGCGATGAACCGTCTATTAAAGATAAAAAAACGCAATCGAATATCTATATGGAACGGGCATGTGCGAATATACTTGCTCATCATTATTCTGATGCGCAACCCGACATTACACGGTCTCTTGAGATATTTCCCGATGACAGGCTTGCCGCATACTACCAAACACTGGTTACCACTAATAACAAATAAAACAGCCTCCGGCCGTTGTTATAGTGAGGAATCTACAAATGGCTGGCTAGTTTTATAGATATTCCTTAATTTAAGTAGACAGAACATGCATTATTAACATCTTTGTTAAAAGAATAGTATATCATATTAATAGATATTTAGTCTATATACTATTTTTTTTCGTTCAAGGCCGCTTCCCATTCTTCTTTACGGGCAGGACGTAGAATTCTAATACCACTCATATTGGTACGGATAGTTTCAGGAGTCGCTGTATCGCCGGTGCGGTTAACAACCCGTACGAGAGGAAAGCGGGGATCATCAGGATTATTATCGATAACTTGACCTATTGTATCGTTTGAAAGGCAGACAAAGCAGCCGATAGGAAAAAACGAAAGCGCATACAAAAGCGCTCTCAGTACCTCTTCATCATACTGAGATTGCTCCTTGCGTAAAATGTTTAAAAGAGCCTGCGAAGGCTCGAGTGCTTCCTTATATTTTCGCTGTCCGATCATTGCCTCGTATGAACAAACGACCGCGATAATTTTACCGTAAAGCGAAATTTTTTCACTTGTCAGTTTTTGCGGATATCCGGTGCCGTTTTCCCGTTCGTGGTGATCCAAAGTACCGAGGCAAATCGGCAAAGAGAATTTTGCTTTTTTTAGAATTTTACACGATAGAACCGGATGGACATAAAGATATTTCTTTTCTTCTTCCGTGAGTTTCCCGCTTTTTGTGTATATCTCTTCGGAGATATGCATTAAGCCGATTTCATGCATAAGACATGCCGCCGCCAATTCCGTCAGCTGAAAATGAGACATTTTCAGCTGCATTCCGATAACAAGGGCAAAAATAGCCGAACGAAGAGAATGATGCACTAGAAAATCATCACTGCTGTACGGCCTTAATGCCTGTAACATTAAAATTGTTTGACGGTTCTCCTCTACAAAAATACGCAGTTTCTCCATTTTTCTGATCACCATATTCACCTCAAGCTCCTGCGTATTACGATAGGTGTTGTACGTTTCCGTAGTGAACAGCAAAAATTGGTTATATATTTTTTCAACGGCTTCGCCTGAAAGTTTCTTCTTTTCCGGCTCTTCAGGCTTTTTCTCAGCAGCAGCGGGAACCGTCTCTTTCTCTTTTGATGCGGGGTCTTCTTCTACCCTTCTCTCTTCTTTGTTTTCGGCTTCTTCCAGTCCGCCTTTCGTGTACAGCACGGTAAACTGCCATTCGCACAGCAGCTGTTTTACGTCTTGCGTAAATTGTGTCCCGCCGGCAAAGATTAAAAAATTTTTATCAATATATACATCGTCCGTAAAATAAACCAAATCTTTTAACTCTAAAAGCTTTAATGTATTCACTTAAAAACACTCCTGTAGTACACTGGACATGTAATCGGCGCCCTCGTTATAGATACGTAAGGGCGAGGGGCTTTTATAAAAGCAGCTCTTTTTGAGCATCCCCAAAAATGCTCGGCTAGTATAGGAGATTTTGAATGAAATTAAAAGTACTTATCTTGATATTTAATATCATTCTTGTCATTATTTTTCTTACTGTCTTTTC
>CAJPOL010000058.1 GCA_905372265.1 uncultured Treponema sp.
TCCCTTCCACCATAACATTACTTTACTATACTTTTCTTTCATGCTGAAGCCCTGCTGACGCATCAGCCGCTGCTTGAGGTTGTTAATATTTTCCGCGATATTATCGGCATCGGAGCTCGTTGTGTGCATTGTCTCTGCAAGCATGGTTCCGTGTTCCGTCAAATTACAAAGCGCACGGTGAATTGCTTCTATAACCGCCTTATTTGCCGTCTGTTTTGCACGTAAGAGCGCTTCATCCTCTTGCAGCTGTTTGATATTTTCTTGTTTTCCGAGATCGGCAATCAATAGCAGCGCTGCAGCGATAATAACCGCATTAATAATGACTTGCGGGAACAAGAGCAGTTCAAACATGAGCGAAGCAGCCTCTGCAAACGGCTTTCCGCCGAGAAGCGGTACAAACAGCATGATATGCAGGATTTCCCAAACTCCTCCAAAGCATGAAAATAATAAAATAGTTTTGAATGACAGTGTTATGCGTCCGTACTTGCGTCTCAGTATAAAAACAATACCGGTGCACACAACCCCTGAGAAGAAAGTTGCAGCGGCGCAGCCGAGCGCCGTCCATCCCCCGAGCATGTACCGGTACACGCTGCCGATAAGACCGACAATTATTCCCGGCAGCGGCCCGAGCAATGCGGTTGCAACAACGACGACTCCGGTTCTGATATTCGCGAGCGCATTTCCTACTTGGATGCCGAGTACTGAAGCTAAGATATTCAAAACGGAAAATATCAGTGTTAGTCCGATTGCGGCAATAAACTCCGCTTGCGTTTTTGTATGATATACCAAGGCAGCCTTTACCGGTTTTATTTTAAATAAAAAATAAATCACCATAAAGAAGAGCGCTACGTTTGATATAAGCGAAAAGAACGTGGTTTCTGTCATATTTTTTTCTCCATACTTATTATTTGTTAAAAGCCCCGTTCCCGTCAAGCAATGCAGCTATCGGCAAACAGTTCCCGTAAAAATTGCTTTATATCGTTGAATACGGGATGATTAAAGTCCCAATGTCCATTCACGGCACCCAATCCAAGCGAATTGACCAGCGGAACTTTTGAGGCAAGGTATATCTGCACTTCCGACTTCGCTTTATTGAATTGAGTATTGTTATGATACATATCTGCAAGCAGATGATTGGTGTACGGCAGAATATAGTCTTTGTATAAATCGTTCTGATGTATCGAGTCGAGACAAACCGTTTCCAGCATGCCCGGATTGCTGTTATTCGGCATGATAAAGATACCGATTTTCTTATTCCGTATTTTTTCCACCGTCCCGATTGCTTTCGGCGGTTCTAGATCGATATGCTGCAAGCTGCCGCAAATGCTCATAAAAGCAGCCGAAGCAGGCGTGTTTTCCGCATCCCGTACAAACCCGAGATTGATAATTTCATCAAAGCCTTGCATCTTTGAAAAAGCCCGTATAGCAGCGTCAAATCGGTCTTTTCCGCCGATATCTTCAATTTGAACATCATCTATTCCCAAAATAATAAACAGCGCTTTAAAAAAATTACATTCATCTTTGCCTTCTACCATAAGAAGGGATGATGATACGATTTCTTTTTTCTTCCCCATTAACGAACCTCATAATCTTCTTTTAGACTGGTAAGGAGCGTTTCGGAATCAAGATGAACGATTTTCACTTTATTATCCTTTTTTTCCGTTCTGTATAATGATATACAGTCTTCATCATGAATCATTGCTCCAACCGATGCCAGCGCCTCAATACACTCGTAGGAATGAGTTGTTGCAATTATTTGCACATCGAATAGTTTTGCAGCCATCAAAATTGCTTTCCAAAATATCGTGAGACTCGAATAGTGGAGACCGTTTTCAATTTCATCGATGAGCAAGATGCCGTGTTCCATTTCATAGATTGACGATAACACCGATAACGTTCTTCTGATACCGTCTCCCATAATATTGACCGGCAGAAGCTCGTCCGCGCCTATATCAAAATAAATATTTTCGTTGTTCCCCATACGGATATCGATTAAGTTCGGTTCAATTTCCTTGAGTACCGTAACGATTGTATTCATACGTTTTTTAATGATGATATTTGAAATATCCTTGGGCATTTGATCCAGCCGTGTTTTTATATGGAGATATTTACACGAAAGTTCTTCATGATAGGTGCCCGATAAACTGACCGTCTCATTTTTAATACTGAGCGTTGACTTTTTTTCCGGTCCGGTATTATTCCAAAAACTGATTTGCAGGCCTTCTATGTTCGGCATTTTTTTTGAGAGCGAGACTGAGAGCGGCTGACCGGTTTTGTCTTCTACGATTTTTATTTTTTTTGTATCTTCATAAAGCGGTGTGAAAATTGCGCAGCGGGTCATTCCATCAATAAAGCCTTCAAGTTTTATCGGAATGGTAAGGTCTAAATTATGGAAGATATATTTAAAATCGCTGTCGTTTTTAAGGGATAAATCCCTAAATTGATTAATAGCAACGGCGAGTCTCGGTTCCGACATGCCCGCCAGCAAAAAAAATGTTTCCAGAACGCTCGTTTTTCCGGAATTGTTCTTGCCTACAATCAAATTTACTTGCTTGAGCCCATTAAGTGCGACATACTCTATTCCTCTAAAATGGGATATGGTTATCGTTTGATACTTCACATATACCTCGTTGATGCTGAACTATTATATTAAAGATACTCTAATACGGTATATTTTGCAATATAATTTATGCGAATCATTCCGAACCTTCTACCATATGCCGGTACAAGGATGTATGGCCGTTGAAGCGGATCAGGTTTTTTTCATTCTTGTGCTTATTTTTCTTACGGCGGCTTTCATAAATGAATCGCCGGTAAGAAATAACAGCGCAACGACAATCAGTGTAAAAAGGGCGGCGCTCATAAAAAGCGGCAATCCCTGCGCAATGATGCGCGGAAAATGCGATAGGGGTGCGTAAAGGTCTTCTGCAAAAAAATAGAGCGGCAGGGCGGCAATCAGTGAGAAAAGGCTCATCTTTGCAGTAAACCCGAGCGCAGGCGGTAAAAAAGCCGTAATATTTACTATTCTGCTCTTTTTTAAAAAGAACAAGAGCAGCGCCGTATTAATAAAACCAGCAATACTGAGCGCAAGAGCAATGCCGCCGCCTTGCATATATACCGCAAGGATTGCTGCAAGCGCACTATTAACGCCGAAAGAGGCAATCCCCGCAACAGTCGGGCTTTTTGTATCGCTTTTGGCATAAAATGCAGAGGTCAAAATCCGGTTCACCGCAATGAAAAAGAGGCCGGTAATATGCCATTGAAAGGCCTGTAAAGTCAGTCTGACGGATTCATCGGTAAAACGGCGCGTTTTATATACTAAAATGATGATATGTTCTCCCGAACAGAAGAGAAAAAAGGTTGCAGGAATGGTTACCGCCGCAATAATTTTAGCGGCATTGAGTACCAGCTGCTGAAACGCATCCCATCGTTTATTGACTGCATGTGCCGATAGGTCGGGTAGAATAACCGTTCCGACGGAAACGGCAAAGATACCCAGCACGAGCTCTTGCAGGCGGATGGAGTACTGCAAACTTGCCGGTACTCCTACGCCGGCATGAGCCGCTAAAGCAGTTGATACAAGGTCGTTGATTTGATAGGCCGCCGTTCCAATGAGCGTCGGAACAATCAGCTTGAGGATTTTTTTTGTACCGGCGTTCCTCATGCTGCGCATGAGCGGTATCGGCTTAAACCGGAACCCTGCCCGCAGTACAAAGGGCAGCTGAAAAAGCATTTGCAGTGTGCCTCCGGCGATAACGCCGATCGACATTGCAAGGGCAGGGTTACCGCATGGGGCTGACAGCAGTAATGTCCCGCCGATAACGCAGAGGTTGAACAAAACAGGCGTAACGCCGGTCGGAAGAAAAATCCGTACGCCGTTCAGGATACCCTGAAAAAAGGCGGCTATTGAGATGAACAGCAGGTACGGAAACATGATGCGGGTCAGCAGCACGGTGGCGGAAAAATCTGCGATTTTTGGGAAGAAGAGCGCAATAATCAAGCGGCTGCCGAGTATTCCGATTGCAACGGCTGCGGCGGCGGCGAAAGACAGCAGCGTAAAAACTGCCGAAAGAAATTCTTTCATTTCCTCTTTTGCCGCACGGGGATCGGCGCCGCCGTTTTCTTGATATTGCTGAAAGGTCGGAATAAAAGCGACGGTCATTGTGTTCTCGGCAAAAATGCGCCTCAGCAAATTGGGGATCATAAAAGCGACGGTAAAAGCGTCGGCAAGCGGGCCGGTTCCGAGAAAGGCCGACTTGATCATTTCCCGCACGAGTCCCAATATCCGTGAAAGGAATGTCAGTGCGGAAAGGCTGAGGCCGCTTTTTACCAATGATGATACGGAGCGTTTCATAGGGTTCCGGTGAACCGTTTATCTCCGTAATCGGACGCCTTCGATATCGCTGCTGAACAGTTCCCGTAAATCGTTTAATCCCAGCGCCATTAGTGCCATGCGGTCAATACCGATGCCCCATGCCAGTACAGGTACATCAACTCCCATTGCCTTAGTAACTTCAGGACGGAAAATGCCGGAGCCGCCGAGCTCAAACCAGCCGAGTACCGGATGTTTAATGTGCACTTCTATAGAAGGTTCCGTAAACGGAAAGTAGCCTCCGACGTATTTCACTTCCGTTGCACCGGCGATTTCAACGGCAAACATTTCCAGAATGCCGAGCAGCGTCCGTAAGTTTACCTGTTCGCCCAGTACGATACCCTCCGTCTGGTAAAAGTCCGACAGATGCGTCGCATCGACTTTATCATAACGGAAGCAGCGGGCAATACCGAAGTATTTGCCCGGGATTTTTGCCTTTGCAAGCTGATGGGCCGAAAGTACTGTCCCTTGACTGCGCAGCAACAGTTGACGGGTAAAATCGCGGTCAAACAGATAGTTCCATCCGCGGCTGCCGCTCGTTCCTCCATTTTCGTGTACTTCCGCTACATTTGAAAGGAACGGCTCTTCAATCGCTTTAGCATGAGTAGGCTGCTTGAGATAGTAGACATCATGAATATCACGGGCTGCATGGAATTGGGGCATAAACAGCGCATCGGAATTCCAAAAATCGGTTTCGACCAGCGGGCCGTCAAATTCTTCAAAACCGAGAGCTGTCAGCTTGTCCTTAACGCCCTCCAAAAAATCGCTATAAGGATTTGTTCGTCCGGGTATGATGCGCGCAGGGGGTAATTGGATATTATAGCTTCTGAAGGTTTGCGTTTTCCATGCGCCTGTTTTTAAACTATCGGCGGTCAGCTGACCGGTTTCCTCACCGGTAATGCCGGCAGCGCGCAATGCAGTCTGCACTGCAGATACTATTTCCGTAAAGCCATAGACAATTTCATCCCGTTCGATAATTTTAAAAGCGGCATCACCGGCTCCGCGTTTTTTTGCAATACCGGCGATACAGGTCTTTTCATCCGCCGTTAAAGCATCTTCGGATAGACGGCATTCAGGCGCTTCGGCAGCCCTCTGCAACAAGTTCTTTATCGATAAAAAATACATACCGTCCGGGTCTTTAATGTATGCAGCTTGTTTTTCATCATTTAAAGCGGTACAGCCCTCTTTGGAAAGCTGTCCGAAAGAGGAACCGACATCTTTATTCTGTAAGCCGAGCTTTTCCGCAATTTCAGGCAGCTTTAACGGTCCCGTTTCTTTCAGCAGTTTGATAATACGTTCGGCGGGCGTTCCGTTTTTTGCGTAATCTTTGCCGAGCTCCGTCAGTTCATATAAGACCGTTGTTTTTCTTGTTTTTTCATGTATGAGATTTTTTAACTTGAGCCATGAGAAAACTTGATTAGCATGTCCTTCTTTATACTGCAGCGCTTCTTGCAGTTTCTTTGCATATAAATCTTCGCCGACGTTAAAATTTTTTAATACCTTAATTTCAAGCGAATGCAGGTTTTTTAACAGCGATTGTACATCCATAACGGCTTCCTCCCTCTTTTTCATGATAACACGGGGGAGATAATACCCTATTTATTGACTTTGGTGAATAGTATGCGCATAGGACACAGGGCAACTGCATCATAAAAAGTCTATGCACTGTTCCGCTTTTTCTATATGATGGGGCCATGATTGAACTATTAGCGCCGGCAGGAAATCCGGAAGCGCTGGATGCAGCTGTTGCCGAAGGAGCGGATGCCGTTTATTTGGGCCTCAAAAGTTTTAATGCACGGATGAGATCCTCGAATTTTGCATGGAATCAGTTTGAAGCTGCTGTGGAAACACTGCATAAGCTGAATAAAAAAATATATGTTACCGTAAATACGGTTATCACTCAAGATGAGATGGAACGGCTCTACCGATTTTTAGCGTATTTAAACAATATCGGGCCGGACGGTATTATCGTTCAAGACCTCGGACTGATACAAATGGCTCATCGGCACTTTCCCAAGCTCAAACTGCATGCTTCAACGCAGCTCAATATTGCAAGTGCCAAAGCTGCTAATGCCTTGAGCCGCTGGGGAGTTGCGCGCACGGTATTGGCACGGGAGCTCAGCCTTGAAGAAATCCGTACGGTTCATGCACAGAGCTCTTGCGAATTGGAAGTCTTTGTGCACGGGGCGCTCTGTGTCAGCGAATCCGGGCTCTGCCTTTTTTCAAGTTATCTCGGCGGAAAATCGGCAAACCGCGGTATGTGTACACAAGCATGCCGCCGTCTCTATCAAGCGCATATGCCCGAAGGAGAACGTGAAGGCTATTTCTTCTCACCGGCCGATTTACAGCTTATTGAATACATCCCCGATCTTATTCAAGCAGGAGTGGCCTCATTTAAAATAGAAGGCAGAATGAAAAGCGCAGAATACGTCGGAACCGTAGTATCGGCATACCGATATGTAATCGATAATTGGGAAGCGGATAAAAAGGCTGCTATTGAGACGGGAAAGCGGATATTGGCAAACGATTTTGCGCGAAAAAAAACAATCTACCGATTTAAGGATCCGAATGCTCCCGATGCGCTCAATCCCGATCAGGCAGGCGGTACCGGTATCTATCTCGGTGTTATCAGCGAAATAAAAAAAGGCCCCCAGCCGGCAGCTTCGGTCAAAGACGGCGTACGTCCGGTGCATTACGTCCGGCTGCAAGGCGGACACTATACGCCTGAAAAAGGCGATTCCGTGCGCATCCACAAAAGGGATGACAGCGGCAGGGAAAGCTGGAAAATTCAAGATATTATGGAAACAAAAACAGGCGCATGGATTCAGCTTCCGTCTGATTTTGGGAAAGGAGACAGCGTCTATCTGTTACAGACAAAAGCGATGACCAAACGGTATCCTCGCGTGCTGCCTGCCTCGCTCGAAAAATACCGCAGGCAGCCGAATGACGAAGCGCTTCCCCTACTTAATTTGGAGGCGGGCTTTCCTTTCTGTCAAAAAGCGGAACCTACTGCCGATATAAAAAAAAGTCTTGCAAAAAAGCCTGCGGATATTTTTCCGGAGGGTATCTATGTACAAGTTTCTTCTATTGCGGATGTACATACCATCCTTGCGGATAAGCCGGTACGGGTTATCATAAACTTAAACGAGGATACCGGCGCAGGCCTCGATCCGCAGCAGGCCCAAAAACCGCTGCCGTTCTCAAAACGGGAGATATTTATTTCGCTTGATCCCTTTTTGCCTCAGGAAAAAGAGCCGCTTTTAGCGCAACAGCTTGAGCGGTTAACCGCTCAAGGCTATCGGCAGTTCATCGTCAATAATCCTGCTCATATTTCTTTGCTCCGCAGTAAAGAAAATTTTCTGGTAGCGGGACCGTATCTGTATACTTTTAACTGCTGGGCGCTTTCATGGCTGCAAGAGAACGGCATTTATGCCTATATCCCTCCGGCCGAATCTTCGCGGGAAAATATCGAAACGGTTTTTGTTCCCGAACTGCGTCCTCACGTTTTGCTGCCGCTGTTCTCATATCCGGCACTGTTTAGGATGCCGTTCGTATTGCCGAAAAACTATAACTTCTTATATTTTTCCGATAAACAAGGCGAATCGTTTCGGGCTTTTTCCACTCCTTCCGCATCGTTTGTGCTGCCCGATAAGCCTTTTTCTATTGTTGACCGCTGCCATGCATTACAGCGGCAGCAGTTCTCGCATTTTTTGCTTGACTTTTCTCACACCGCAGTACAGCGGCGCGAATACCGCTATCTTTTACAGCTGCTGAGGGAGGGTAAGCCGCTGCAGGATTCGGTGCGCTTTAACTGGAAAGAGGGGTTTTATAATCCGCAGCGGGTGGAAGAGCTGAAAGAGCTTGGAAAAAAAGCAGCAGCGGAACGAAAAGCGCATACACGCAAAACTGCCGGTAAACGCCGACTGAACAAGCATTAGAACTGTCTTGGCACCCTTCGCGTTCTTCGCGGTTACCTTTAAGAAATAAACCGCTAAGTTCGCTGAGATCGCAAAGGATTCAGTAACAGCCCTCCGATGCCTTTGCGCGGCTGTCTTTTTAGCCGAATCGATGGCCGCAGTCATATATATACAAAAGACAACAACTATAAGAAGGGGCTGATATGAATGGAAAACAACTCCCGCCTGCGGTATGGATTGCCGTTGCTGCGGTAACCTCGTTTTACGGTTTATATGTTCTTGCGCAAGCGGCGTATAGACTATCGTCTTTTGTATTCTTAGGAGCATGCGCTGCAGCGTTTGCTGCCGGAGCTGCGGCTGCTGCAAAAAGCAGCCGGCGGTCTTTTTTTAAAAAGACTTTTTATCTTTTTGCCGGTATCGCCATCGGCGCATATGCGGAATTATCGCTGAGAGCGGAACTGCGGCCGCCGCACACGCTTGCAGAGCTTTCATCGGTGCAGGCTATTGCGGCGGAGCTTACCGGAGAGCCGGCACCTGCCGGAGCCGACTATTATCGGATTCCGGCACGGCTTATCAGTTGTTCAACAACGGACGGCGCACACTATTCCGCTTCCGGTTCCGTACAGCTCTTTTTACCGGCAGCGCTTATCCGCGCCGGTTATGCAGGCGGTATAACACGTATTGGGGGGGCATCTGTACCGGAAGCAGGATTTATCTTTTTAAACGGGGGGCACTCTTTTGCGGAAGCGGTAGAAAAAAAGAACGCGTGCCGGTTTTATGTGCGGGGCATACGGATGCTTGTGCAAGGCAAGTTTGGAAAGGATTATACCGTATTTTATGCAGGATATGCTCAGCCGCTGTTTTTGGGATGGAGAACACCGTTAGACCGGCTGCGGGCTTTTTTCCGTTTCTCTTTTATGAGGCTTTTGTACGAATGGGGCGACGCAGGCGGTCTCTTACTCGCTCTTTTGGCTGCGGATAAAGCATTTCTTTCCAAAGACTGTGCAGACGCTTTTCGAAATGCAGGGCTTGCGCATATTCTTGCCTTGTCGGGAATGCACCTTTCGTTAATAAGCGCTGCGGCTTTACAAGGCGGCCGTGTATTCGGCCGTAAAAATTTGGCAGTAGGCTGTTCAATGGCGGCGGTGTGTATGTTTGTCTGGTTCGCCGGTTCCGCACCTTCATTGAACCGCGCGATCGGTATGCTTTTTATCACTGCGGCAGGCAGAGCGCTCGGACTGAGACCGCCGCTGCTTTCGGTACTCTGTGCCATGCTGACGATACATCTTGCAGTATACAGTGCAGACGCCCTCGCGCTCGGGTTTATGCTTTCATACGGAGCATGCGCAGGGATTATCATTTTTGGAGATGCGGCGGTATGCCTCGCCGCCGGAATTGTTCCGCCTGATATTCTGCAAAGTATTTCAGCATCTGTCGGAGCACAGCTGTTCACCGCTCCCATTATCATCAATGCAACCGGCGGCATTGCTTCTGCAGGGATCATTGCGTCCTGCATAATCAGTCCGGCCGTGTCGCTTTTTTTAATTATAGGTCTTGTAAGCGCTTTGTGCGCCTTTCTTTTTCCGCCGGTAAGCCCGCTGCTCGGCAATGTCTTACAACTGTTATACGCTGTGATTTTTAAGATAGCCGCATTTTTTGCGCGTTTCCCAATTATGACTCCGGAAACGGATATGCAGAAATTTCTTTTTTCTGTAGTTGCTGTGATTGCCGGTTTTGCACTTGTTTATGGGGCACGGCATGTCGCCGGAAAGAAAATACGGATGCTGGACGAATGTATGGGAAGTGCTCAAAATGTGCCGGCTGTTTAGCGATGCCCATATACATAACGGATTGCCTAAGGGACAAATGCGCACACATTCATCCGGCGGCTATTATACGCGGTTATGTGCATTCCGGAGCGGCGGAATCTTGATTGCCGAATGATTTAAATGCATAGTAAAATAAGATAAGCGCCGTTCCCATTAAGAAAGAAAAGCTCCATACCTGTTTATACTCAACAGGATGCCGGATATGCGCAAAGATGTCTTTAAAAAGCGCATAGGGACGTACTATCGTATCCCATGAATTCCAGCGTAAAAAACGGCCGAGATAGATGCCGTATGCAGAGAGATACAGGACGGCACATACAAACCATAGCGTATGTTTCATCTTGAATATCCGTGAAATGGCGCGCTCAATAAAGTCAAGACTGACGTATCCGTAAAAAAGACCGGTAAAACAATAGCTGAGAATTAAGATAAAGGTAAACCAGTCATACCGTGATGCGGTCTTTTTGAGATGGATCATATCGGTCAAAATATAGGGAGCATTGGGGAAGAAAAGCAGCCATAACATGATGAAACATACGGCATACCATTTATTTCGCAGCTTTATGATATCAAGTGTAATTGCAATGCACCACGGAATAAAGGCCAGCGCTAAATTCCAGGCTAGAAAGGAGAGAAAGATCGTGCGGGTTAATATAATCCGCATCACCGATAAAGCAACACAAAAAAGCGACAAATAAAAAAGCGTTCTTGTGCTTCGTATACCAGCGCACTGCTTAATAAACGTGATCATATACCGAGTGTATCTTCATTCCGCTATTAACGCAAGCAGGCAGTAGGATTCCATGCAAAAACGGTAGTGCAGGGCAAACGCATCAGCCGTTTTGCGTAATTGAGTTAACCGCGGTGTCCGCAGAGATCGCAAAGGACGCCAAGATCCCAGAGATAAATTGAGGGGGAACCTTAGCAGCTAGCCATCATAAGAATCTTGGCGTTCTCTGCGGGCTTGGCGGTTAAATAATAAACCGCGGAGGAGAAATTAGGCTATGCACATATCCATGACCTTTTATTCGTGCGGAGGCTTTAATACCCGCTGTTCCTCTACCGCCACGGATGGCGGTTGTTCCACGCAGTAGCAATGGTGTGCGTCGGGATTGTTGATTTCAGCGTTATAAAAAATCAATCATTCATTATAAAAACATAAAAATTATTCAAAAAAATGCTGACTAATTTATAGTCTTGTGTTAGTATAGAGTTACAAAGTGAGCAAAGCAAGAGGAGTATTTGTATGAAAAAGACTGAAGTAAAAGCCTTAAACGGCTTTACAGCGCTTTCCAATGAAGAATTGGAAACAGTTGACGGGGGAGAAAACTATCACAT
>CAJPOL010000059.1 GCA_905372265.1 uncultured Treponema sp.
TACCCTTCGTTACGACGCAAGCGTCGGGGTATTAAACCCTCCGCACGAATAAAAACTATAGTATCATATAGAAAATCATAACACCGTTTCCAAAGCCGACAAACGGTCAGATCAGTTTGCGGTTTAAAACAATGTTAGAAAGACTAAAAAATCATATAGTTTTTAGAAAATAAATGAATAAGTATTAAGCTATTATTTAAAAAATATATACTATTGAACTTTGATTAACTTAACTTCTTATGATATACTCACTTCATGGACTTTACACGGAAATTGCCGGCATGCACAGTATTTTCCATACTCATTTAAGCCGGTGGGAAAAACGATACGGGGCAGATACTACAGAGCAAACTTATCAGAAACGGCACCGCGGAAGATGCAATTTGGCGAAAATTATTAAAGATTGGAAAGTAGAATTACTGTAAGCGCGGATAACGGATACTGTTATCTCATACATTTGCCGTGTGGCAGGAGGATTATGCCTTGTGAAGATTTTGCATTGCATTGCGCAGCTGCCGATGAAGACGGGGAGCGGCGTTTATTTTACCGTAACGGTTGAGGGCATGATCAAAAAAGGCTATGACAATGCCGTTCTGTACGGAACCCAAAAACCGTTTTCGGAACAGCCTTTTTCTCAGTCCTTGGATACGCTTATCCATGCGGATGTTCGGGAATTTCCGGTTGAGTTTTTAACCGATGCATTGCCTTTTCCGATTGCCGGTATGAGCGATGAAATGCCGTATCAGTCTACCGTGTATTCGCAGATGAGCGCCGATATGCTTGATGCATGGATAGGGGCTTTTAAAAAAGCGCTGCTTAAAGCGCGGGATGTATTTCAGCCCGATGTCATCATCGCTCATCATCTGTTTATACTAACCTCGCTTATCACTGAGGTATTTCCCGATACGCGCATAATTGCCGTCAGCCATAGTACGGATATCCGCCAAATAAAACGGCATCCTCATTTGAAAGAGCGTTATATTCACAATCTTGATAAGCTCCATACCGTTTTTACCGTTACCCCTAAGGATTGCAGCGCAATAGAAGCGCTCTTTTCTATCTCAAAAGAAAGGATACGGATATCAGGAGGCGGTTTTGATCCCCGCCTTTTTAATACCGAAAACCGCCGCTCTTTTGACGGGACATGCAGACTTGTCTATGCAGGAAAAATTTCGGAATCGAAAGGGGTTTTTGAGCTTGCAAAAACCGTTCCGCTTATTCTCAAGCGCTATCCGCATACGGAGCTGACGATTATAGGCAATGCAACCGATGAGCAAAAAGCGCAACTGTATCAAAATGCGCACGGTTCCGATCGCCTGAAAATATGCAATGCATTGACGCAGCGGGACATGAGCGCTCTTTTAAAGACGATGGATATTTTTATCCTGCCCTCTTATTATGAAGCGCTCGGCCTTGTTGCCGTTGAAGCGCTGGCATGCGGGCTTTTTGCCGTTACAACGGAAATAGAGGGTCTCATCACCCTGCTCGGGGCTACGGTCAACACAAGCGGCATCATTGAATATGTTCCGCTCCCCCGTATCTACGATGTTGATAAAGCCTATGAAGAAGACAAACCTGCTTTCGTCAAAAACCTTGCAGAAAAAATGATGGTACAAATAAAGCGGGTTATTTCAGGCGCGGATATATATGCTTCCGTTTCGGAAGAAATACGGAAACACTCTTGGGTCGGTATTATCGATACAATCGATGCCGCAATAACCGGAGGGTCTCTATAGATTTCTCTTAAAATACCGATATTCAAATTACTATGATTGCAGTTCCGCCCAAAAAATCGTCTTTTTTTATGTGTGCCGTATTGGCTGCCGTTTCTATTTTGTATTCGTATGATTCTGTAAACCCTAATCCTGAGCATATTCAGAGCAATACCGCTGCTGAATGGAGACCGGTTTTTCCGGGTGCGCTTTTTGCGCCATATCCGTATATGGGGCCGTTTGAACCTGCCGGACTTGCAGGCCCGATCGATTACAAAGATATTGTAAAGAATCAAGAGCGTGCGCAGCAAGGATTGCAATCGGTTCTATTAAATAGCGATATTTTTGCCTTATATGGAAAGCCCAACGCCTACACAATGGGAATACTCGGTCAGTATTCGCTTGCAGAGATTGAACCGATTATGAATGAGTTTGTCAGGCTCTATGACACGGCAAACGGGCAGCGGGGAATTATTCCGGCGTTTTACATCATTTACGGAACTTGTTGGCCGGCGGGGAATATCGGCATATTATCCACTGCGGTTACCGAAAAATATATTCAGTTTGCGGCGGAACGCGGGTGGTATGTCTTCCTTGATCATCAAATCGGGAAATATACGGTCGCAGAGGCAATGAACAAGCTGCTCCCCTTTTTAAAATATCCTAATGTGCAGTTGGCGCTTGATCCCGAATGGCGCACCACAAGACCTATGCGGGAGATCGGTTCGGTTACCGCAGAAGAAATTAACGAAGCGCAGCAGATTATGCAGGATTATATGATCAAACACGGTATCGGCGGACGAAGAATGTTGGTTATTCATCAGTTCAATGCCGGTATGATTAAACGCCGCAGCGCCGTTAAAAGCAATTATGAGCGGGTGCAGCTGATTCACTGTGCCGACGGTTTCGGCTCGCCGAAACTGAAAAAAGAGACGTATGCCTATAACGCCGCAGCAAAAAATATTCCGTTAAAATCCTTTAAGCTCTTTTTAAAACCGACTGTAGCGGGCGCCGGTTACGATATTCCTATTATGAAACCTGACGAAGTATTTAAACTGGTGCCGCGTCCGTATCTGATTATGTACCAATAAAATGTACGGAAGAAGCCCCTTTCGTTGTCTCCGTAACGAGGCGGCTGAATGTATTGCAGCAGTCAAGCGGAAGAGAGCCGCTCAGCTTGACTGTCTGGGAAAATTGGGTTTCGGCAAAGTATACGGGCAAAGCTGCGGCGGCGTGGAGCAGCAGCCGGTGATCTTCATAGCGGCAGCTCAGCTCAAAACGGGCTTTTTTAATAAGCGGTTCAACGGCAATCCCGTCAAGCGCAGCTTTTGCGGCGCTTGCATAGGCTTTAACAAGACCTCCCGTTCCTAAAAGGATGCCGCCGAACCAGCGCGTTACCGTTATCAGCATATTTGTTATACCGCTTCCTTTTACCACGCTCAAAACCGGCTGTCCTGCCGTTCCTGCCGGTTCTCCGTCATCGCTGCACCCGAGTATTGCTCCGGTTTCGCCTACTGCAAATGCGTGAACCACATGCCGCGCATCCCGATACCGCTCTTTTTGTTGTTTGACAATATCACGTGCCGTCTGCGCTTGTTCGGTATAAAAAACATCCGCGCGGAATACCGATTTTTTTACGGTGATTTCCGCCGATGCCGCCGGTATTATGAATGCATCGGGTGACAGCGTATGTTCCGCGCTTTGTTTGAGGACTAGCATCCGGCCGTTTCCGATTCAGACGGATAACCGGTTTGAAGCTGCGCTGCGCGAAGCGTGTTGCGCAGCAGCATAGCGACCGTCAAAGGGCCGATGCCGCCCGGCACGGGGGTAATCCAGCCTGCCCGTTCCGACACGGTTTCAAACTCAACATCGCCGGTCAGCCGGTAGCCTGAAGCCCTTGAACTGTCCGGCAGCCGGTTAATGCCCGTGTCGATCACGACCGCGCCGGATTTTACCATCCCGCCGGTAATCAGAGCGGGGCTGCCCGCCGCCGCTATCAGAATATCCGCTTCCCGAGCGATGCGGGCAAGGTCTTTTGTCTTTGTGTGGCAGAGCGTTACTGTTGCATCAGCATTAGTCAGCAAGGCGGCGAGCGGTTTTCCGACAATCACCGACCGTCCGACAATGACGGCGCGGCTGCCTGCAACCGGCGCACCGGTTGACCGGATCGCATGCATGATACCCTGCGGCGTACACGGCGCCAAACACGGCAAACCGGATATAAGCCTGCCGAGATTAACCGGCGTAAATCCGTCCACATCCTTTTGCGGCTCCAGCGCTTGGAGCGCCGCTGCGGTATTGATGCTGCGCGGCAGCGGCAGCTGCACTAAAATCCCGTGTACTGCATCATCATGGTTAAGACTGCGGATAACGGACAGCACCGATTCGGTATCGGCGCTGTCGGGAAAGCGGTGAATACGGTAGCGCATACCGGCTTTTTCCAGCGCTTTTATTTTTGCTGCAATGTATGTTTTTGAAGCGGGGTCTTCTCCGGCGGTGAGGATTGCAAGGCAAGGCTGCCGCCGCGTTTGACTATATGCGGCAGTAAGCCGGATTACGTCATCGGTTACTGCTTGAGCCAGTTTTTTACCGTCTATGATATGCGCCATAGAATATCTTTCTCCTATATAGCAAGCTCTTTTACCGTTGCGAGGTAGTGCAGCATGGTATCCATGAGTACGAAAGCTGACGGGGTGAGGGTTTCAATGCTGTCGGACGGACTATGCATACGCTGCCATGTCTGCGGAACGGCGGCAGCAAGCGGGGAATCGGGAGGTACTTTTGTATTGTTGATGATGTACTGCTGCACTATCTGTTCATCCGTTCCGCTTTCCTGTTCCGCACCGGAGGCTGTTTTGTACGAGTTGCCGCTTTTGTGCGGTGCAGCCGCTAAATACCGGCTTAACCGCGTTGCCTCCGCTGCCGGCAATACGGTGATCACTTGCGCGCTCAACCCTGCCGAAATAAACCCCGCATTATCGCTATATGCGGTCGGTAAGGAGCGCCATCTGCCCCTACAGGCGGCATCGGCATATGTACAGCAGCGGCGGTGAAAAGCGGTAAGTTTTACCGTCTTTTTTTTATCTCTCCCGTAAATTCCCGATTCCGAGAGGATGAGCGTATCGCCCGCTCCGCATAAATCGAACACGAATAGATCGTCATCCTGCATCGACAAACTGCGTAAGCCTTGTCCGAGCCGGTATGCCCCTTGATTGCGGATGCCGTCGGCTCCGGCTTCCTCTCCATCGGTAAAAATAATACGGATATTGTGCGCTGCCGGCTGCCGGTTCAGCGCTTGGGCAAACAGCAGCAGCTGTATGCAAGCGGCCGAATTATCGTTTGCGCCGGGCGTATGATCATCGCGGTCATAATGCGCAATAAGGTTCTTCATTTTGAAGCGGGGATTATAGGCCGATTGCCTGTATGTTACAATAATATGCGTTTTATTTTGAAGCGTAACGGTATGGTACCGAATTCCTTGTGCCGATAACCATGCGGTAAGATAGGCGCACCGGTCGATCTCCGGTTCCAAAAAGGAGCTGAAAAGAGACGAACCGATTATGGTCTTCGCTTGTTCATACGTCATAGGCACAAGGTCGGCTGTGCTTAAAAAGCGGCGAGCGCCGTATCCAATTCGGCAACTAACCGGGCAAAATGCTTACAGGCGGCCTCAACCGGCTCAGGAGAGGCCATATCAACTCCGGCAATCCTCAAAGATTCAATCGGATAGCGGGAACCGCCTGAAGTTAAAAATGTAAAATAGTCTTTCCGTTCGGACTCGCCGCCGTTACACACCCGTTCCGCAAGCGCAAGCGAAGCGGAGATGCCGGTTGCATATTTATACACATAGAAAGCATTGTAAAAATGAGGAATCCGTAAACCTTCAAGGTCGCTGCATTCTTCAAACTGCATGGCAGGGCCAAAATAGGCGGTAAGCAGTTTACGGTACTCGCTTCTGAGGTTTTCAAGGGTGAGCGGAATGCCTTCTTCAACTAAATTATGCGTGATGTGTTCGTATTCCGCAAACATCGTTTGCCGGTACAGCGTTGCTAAAATATCCCCGATCCGGATGCTTAAAAGATACGCGCGCATTTTTATATCGGACGTGTTCTTTAAAAGATAGCGGAACAGGAGCTCTTCATTGAATGTCGAGGCGACTTCGGCTTCAAAAATCGTATAATTATAGCTTAAAAAAGGATTATTGCGTGCCGAATACCATGAATGCATTGAATGTCCGCCTTCATGCGCAAGCGTAAAAACATCCCGGATAACATCCTCTTTATAATTCATCAAAATATAGGGCTCGCCTTCAAAACCGCCTGCTGAGAATGCACCCGACCGTTTTCCCTTGTTTTCATAGCGGTCGACCCAGCCGTTCAAAAGACCGTTTCTGAGGGTATCGACATATGCGCCGCCGAGCGGTTTTAACGCTTCGCTGATGATGTCAACTGCTTCGCTATATGACGTATGCTTGCGTACCTCGCTGACAAGCGGTATGTACACATCATAATGGTGCAGCTGTTCAAGGCCGAGCGTCTTTTGCATAAGTGCATAAAAAGAATGCAGCGGCGGCATATTCCGGTGTACTGTTTCGATTAGGTTGTCGTAGACCGCAACCGGTACCTTGTCGGGATAGAGCGCACATTCCCGCGCCGATTTGTAACCGCGGATTCGGGCAAGTGCGATGTCCTGCTGGACTTGACCGGTGTAAAGCGATGCGATGGTATTTTTATAGGAATCGAACACACTGTAGAATTGCAGATACGCTTGTTTGCGGATGTTCCGGTCGGGATGTATCAAAAACTGAGAAAAAGAGGATTGAGAAAGCTCCTTTGTGCCTTCCGCGGTTTCGATGGAGCCGAACCGGAAATCGACATTAGTGAGCGCCGAAAAACTGCGGTGAGCGGTGTCATGCGATTCGATAAGCAGCGAAAGCAGTCTTTCTTCGCCGTCGCTCAGCGTATGGGCTTTTAATCTGATCTGTTTTTCGATAAAGACTTTATACGGAGCAAAAGCTGCGCTCGTTTCGTTGGCAGGATCAATCCATGCGCGGATAACGGGTTCAGGAATCGCCAGCAAAGCCGGAATAAACCAGCTTGTTTCCGCTGAAAGTTCGGTAGCGGCCATCATAAAACGGGAAAACCGTTCAATGTTTTTTGAATCGCTTTCATCGGCCGACTTCATTAAAAAAGCATAGTTACCGGTCGTCTCGGCTATCCGTTCGGCATTTTCAACTGCTTGTAGACAGCCGATAAGCGCTTCGGCTGTCACTGTTTCAAGGTTAGTAAAATCGTTTTTGTAGGCAAGGATTGCCTCCTTAGCAGCTGCTATGCTGCGAAGCGATTGTTCCCACTCTTCATCATTTTTAAAAAGGCTGCTCAGATTCCACTGATCGCCGGGAGCAACGTCCGAACGTTGCGGTATAGTTGAGTTTTTCATTTGTTCACTATACAATAAGCGCGATGAATGAGCAACTGTCGGCGTACAAAATTAAGCAAGGGCGGCGTATTTATGATATTTACAATATAGTAAATTCTTTATCATTTGCGCTGGTTACGGGAAATACCGTTACGCTGTATGCGCTCCTTTTGGATGCGAATACTACGACGGTCGGTTTACTGACGGCTTTTATGTATCTTTCATTTTTAGCTATTCCGCTGGGAAGGCTGATGGTTGCACGGTTCTCCATTATGGAAACGTTCGGCTATACGTGGCTGCTCAGAAATACGTCGTTGTTACCGCTATTGGCGATTCCCCTTTTGATGTCGGCAGGGTATCGGGACTATGCCGTATACTGCCTATTGTTTTCGGTCGGTTTTTTCAATTTTTTTCGGGGAGCTGGGATGATTGCAAATAATCCGGTAATCAAAATTCTTGCTCCCGGAAAGGATCGCAGTTCGTATATCGTCCGCATTTCGCTGACAAATAATCTCGCTTCTTTAGTAGCAACTGTGGCGCTTGCGTTTTTTCTGCGCTATGATTCATCGATCCGTACCTATCATTTTGCGGTCATTGCAGGCATTACGCTCGGCTTTGCAGCCTCTCTTTTACTCTTTAAGCTCCCTGAACCGCAATCGGCAAAAGCGGGAAAAAACCGGCAAGAATGTAATCCGTCCTGCGGTATGCAGCGGAACGCCGAAAAATCAGCTTTTTTCAATCATGTCAAAGATGCTTTCAAGGATGCAAATTTCCGCCGCTTTGTCCTTGTTTTTTTTACCGTCAGTCTCGGCATTTCGATGCTCCGTCCGTTCGTTATTGTGTATGCAAAAGAAGTCTATGAAAAGAAGGACAGCACAGCAACTGTTTTAAGCGTATTTTCTCTTATCGGGGCGCTTAATGCCGGTTTATTGATGCGGCTGGTCATCGATCGAATCGGCGCAAAACCGATCTATTCCTTATTTACTGCTGCCGGTGCAGCCGCTCTTATTCCGGCCTTTTTCGCGCCCGGCCTTTCGGGAGCGGGGATAGCAGGTATTGTGTTCTTATTACTGTTTGCCATGATTAGTAACATGGGCTTTGTCGGTCAGGATAATGCGGCACAAGCATACTTCTTTGCCATGGTGCCCGAAGATGCGCTGATGGATTTAAGCATACTGTATTATTTTATCCTTGCAGCCACCGGCGGTATCGGTTCCATATTCGGAGGAACCATTCTCGATTTTTTGCGGATACACGGCTTCTCCTCTCTGCAATCCTACCGTATTTTCTTTGCGGCGGTCATCATCATCATTGCGATCGGTATGATTTTTCAAAGCCGCTTACTCGACCTCGGCAGTTATCATTTTTTTGAAACGCTTGCCGTTCTCTTTTCCCCGCGCGACATGCGGGCGCTCAATTTATTACATAAATTGGACAGCAATGAAAACTTGGAGACTGAACAAAAGATTTTGGATGAGCTTGGGGAAATTGCGTCGGCGGTTTCTTGCGATCAGCTTTTGCACTATTTGCAATCTCCACGCTTTGCCATCCGGTCAAGCGCTCTCAGCGCTCTTTATTCGATGGATTCCATCAATATAAAGGTACGGGATGTGGTGCTGCAGGAACTTTCAGGCGGTGTGTTTATGACGGCTCCGCTTGCGGCGAAATTGCTCGGTAAATTCAAAGTCGCCCAAGCGGTTGCTCCGCTGCGTACTGCACTGGAAAGCGCCGACTATTACCTTGCCGGAGAAGCGATGGTAGCTCTTGCACGGCTCAATGATGCCCGCAGCCAGCTTAAAATCGGGACAATGCTGTCGGAAGCTGAAAATCCTGCGCTGATTCTCAAGGGGATTCAAGCGTTGGAAATATTCGGTTCTGTCAGTTCGCTCCCGCTGATTCTTGATTTACTCCGCCGCGAACAGCTTGCGCTCCATATTGAAAACGAGGCGCTGCTTGCGCTTTCTTCGCTGATGGGTATTCAAAATGATTTTTATTATATTTTTGAAAAGTATCGGAATGAAAAGCGCGCGCCTTCAGCATTGCTGGTGGAGGTGTTGGATGAAAATTTCGAGATACGGAAAAAGACCGATCCCGTATTGAAAGACGTTATCATTGATTTTATCCAAGATTGCCGGCATGAAAATGCATTTGTTCATTGGCTGATTGATTTCGGACAAGAGCGTATCGGCGTAAGAACGGCGCTGCTTGCGGGCGTCGCGCTTGATATTGACTTAATTTGCCGTGAATCCTTTCGCTTTTTTCTCTTGTTTTGGGCGCTGTGCCTCTTTAAAGACCCCTTGCTGGCAGAACGCTAAAAGCTATCCTTTTCATTGTCTATCCGTATACTATTCGAAGATTGTTTGTTAGCTTTGCTGATCGGGAGGTGTAGGCGGAGTTTCTTGAGTATGCTTAATGTAGACGAAAAAAGAGAAAATATCTATACTGCTGAAAATACAAAATACCTGAAAAGAGGATGTATACATGATGAATTCCGGCAAAACTAAGAAGCGATTTTCTCTCCGTTATAAACTTATTCTCATTTTCGGACTGTTGGTTTTTGCCGCAAGCGCTATTGAGGCGCTGCTTGCTGTCCATACTGCTCGTCAAGCTGTAATTGAAAAAGTCAAGATTCATCTTATCGATAAGGCTGTCGATTCTGCTGAAATTATTGACGGCCGCATTACCGCGTTTTTTCAATTTCTTGAAGGTATTGCCCGTATGCCTCAGCTGCGGGAACCAACTATTCCAATATCCATTAAGCTTAATATATTAAAGCAAGAGGCGGCTGTTAATCCGCTTATCTACCAGTTGCAGATAAGCGATCTGCACGGCACAAGTTATACTATCGACGGTACTGTTAATAACAGCGCCAATGCATGGTACCGAACAGCGTTAAAAGGAGGGAAAGGTATCGCCGAACCGTTCCCATCAAAATTCGATAAAAAAATGATAATCATTTTATCCGTTCCTGTCTATAACGACGAGCATACGGTAATGGGAACCATAAATGCCGTGATAGACGGTCAGCGCATTTCCGATGATATAAAAGATATTGTAGTCGCCAAAACCGGGTATAGTTATGTATTAGGACTTAGCGGCACAACGATTGGGGATAAAGATAAAACGGCGGTAGAAAGGCGATTTAATACTTCGGAACAAGTAAAGACCGATCCAAGCATTGCATCTCTCGCCGCTTTTGAAAAAATAGCAGTACAGGCCGAAACTCCTAATGTCGGTTATTATACATACAAGGGCGTTTCTAAAATGGGTGCGTACGCTAAAACAAAACTATCCGGCTGGACTGTCATTGTTAATGCGCCTATTAATGAATGTATGGAAGCCGTTAATGATTTACAAAATACGATGATTATTATCGGTTTCACTATTCTAGCGATCGCGCTCATTATAGTATATGCCGTCGCTTATCAGATAGTAAGGCCGATACAAACCATAGTAAACGCATTACGGAATATTGCGGAAGGAGAAGGAGACTTAACCGTCAGGCTTCCCGCACACGGCAATGACGAAGTAACCGACTTATCCGAATACTTTAATGAAACGATTGCAAAAATCGGTATTTCGATACAATCGATCGGTTTAAATAGCCATACGATGGAGGAAGTCGGAAATGAACTTGCATCGAACATGACGGAAACAGCGAGTGCCGTTCATCAAATCAGCGCTAATATTGAAGGGGTAAAACAACAGGCGCTTACGCAAGCAGCCAGCGTAACGGAAACAGCCGCAACTATTGAAGAAATTGTCAGAACGATTAAGCAGTTGAATAACAGCATTGAAATACAGGCGGCAAGCGTAGCGCAATCCTCTTCTTCGGTAGAACAAATGGTTGCGAATATTGCCTCTATCGGTCAAACGCTTGATAAAACCGACGAGGTTATCGGCAATCTTACAGCAGCAACCGGAGACGGAAAAGCAACGCTGGTAGCCTCAAACAGTGTAACGCAGAAAATAGCCGAAGAGTCCGGCTCGCTGATGGAAGCCTCAAGCGTTATTCAGCATATTGCCAGCCAAACAAATCTATTGGCGATGAATGCCGCTATCGAAGCCGCTCATGCAGGGGAAGCGGGCAAGGGTTTTGCCGTTGTTGCGGACGAAATCCGTAAGCTCGCAGAGGAATCTTCGGCGCAGGGCAAAACCATCACAG
>CAJPOL010000060.1 GCA_905372265.1 uncultured Treponema sp.
TTCCACAAGTTTCCGTTCAAAATAAACTCTTTTTGTTGTTCTTTATCCATTTTTAACCTCCTGTATCCTATTTTAATTTCTTGATTGCCCTGTTTTCGACCAATGTTTTCATTTGCGTAATAGCCGTTTTGTTGAGCTGAATGAGCCTCTCCCTTTGCGAAAGGCCTTGTTTTATGAGCAGGGCATTTATGCTTTCCAAATTGCTGAGCACGACCAGCTGTTCAAGTCCGGCATAGTCGCGTATGTTGCCGCTTTTGCTGCTGTTACGCTCCCGCCACTCTTTTGCGGTAAGCCCGAACAACGCCGTATTGAGCAAGTCTGCCTCGTCGGCATAGATAAGAGCCGCCTGACGCTTGCTTATTTCTTTCGGAATAAGAGTCTCTTTTATCGCGTCCGTATGGATATGATAATTGATTTTTGTAAGAGTACGCTGCAAGTTCCATTCAAGTTTGAGGCGGTTATTTTCGTCTTCTTTGAGCCGCTGAAACTCTTTGATGATATAGAGTTTAAACTCTATCGATATCCACGAAGCGAACTCTAAGGCAATGTCCTGATGTGCGAAAGTTCCTCCGTTGCGTCCCGATTTGGAAACTATGCCGATGGCATTAGTGTTTTCTATCCATCGTTTGGGTGTAAGAACAAAACTGTTTAATCCTGCCTGTTTTCTAAACCCGTCGAATTCGACGGGTTTAAAATCGGGATTGTTTATCATTTCCCAAAAGCCCAGTAATTCTACCGTGTTACGGTTGCGCAACCAATTTTTAATAATATCATCGGTATGCTCAGGGTCTTTGTACCGAGCAATATCCGTCAACGAAATATAATCGTTGCTTTCGTGTTTGTAAATTACGATTTCATTTCCCTGTACGTTTATTTTCCTATTCTTTGCCATTTCATTCTTCCCCGCTCCATTATCCATTACCCATTATCGCATTCCCCATTCCCCATTATTTTACACCTTCCATTCAATACCTTTTTGGAAGTTGTCCCACATACCGGCATACAGACCTTTGCGCTCAAGCAGTTCGTTGTGCGTTCCTTCTTCAGCGATCTTTCCTTCATTAATAACGCAGATTTTATCTGCATTCACGACCGAAGAGAGGCGATGCGCAATCATGATGACTGTTTTATCTTTGAGCAGTACGTCGAAGGTCTTTTTGATTTTGTACTCGTTTTCGGCATCGGCAAAGGCGGTTGCTTCGTCAAGCACGATGACGGGAGCATCCTGCAACAGGGCGCGGGCAATGGCAAGCCGCTGCGCTTCTCCGCCTGAGACGTATGTACCCTTGGTGCCGTATACGGTGTCGATACCGGCGGGCAGTTTTTCGATAATATCCATACACTCGGCTTTACGGAGAGCCTCCATCACTTCCTCGCGGCTTGCGTCTTTTTTGCCGTAGCGGATATTTTCTAAAATGCTTTCCTTAAAGAGCTTGTTCTCTTGGAACACAAAGCCGACAGTGTGCAAGAGATCGCTTGTTTTTATGTCGCGGATATCGACTCCGCCGATGCTGATGCTTCCTGAATCGGCTTCCCAGAAGCGGCCGAGCAAATTGACAAGGGTAGTTTTTCCGCCGCCTGAAGGGCCGACGAGGGCAGTTAATGAATGTTCGGGGATAGTCAGACTAATACCGTTGACCGCGATGCGAGCAGTGTTCCCCGTGTCTGTTTCCGCAGTTCCCGCCGTCTCCGTTTTGTACGAGAACACCACATCTTTGAACTCGATGCCGTATGTTTTAGGCAGCACAGACTGTTCCGGCTCCTTAGTGAGCGGTGCCTGTAAAATATCTTCGATACGGTTCAGTGCATCGTTGGAACGCTGATGGAACGAGTTGGCGTACATAATCTTGACCAGCATCGTGTAGGTAACCGGTGCAAACGCAAGGTAAAACACAAAGCTGTAAAAAAAGTGCGGATCGAGCGTTGCCGTCCCTGCCATCAACAAAGCTGCCGGCAGGAGAAATAAAAAGCCTGCTTTAATGAGCGCAAGAAAAATCGAATAGCCGTTTTCCCACGACATCGAATATTTGTGCACGAACTCCTTATAGTTCATAATTGAAGTGTAGAAATTTTTAAAATAATATACGGATTGATTAAAGGTTTTGATAACCGAAATACCGCGCACATATTCGGTCCCTGCATTGTTCATCTGTTCAAGCGCGTCTTCATACTTTTGCATAAAGCCGGAGTTTGTACTGATCCGCATTAAAAGCATTTGCAGAACAAATGCAAGTACGAGCGGCAAAAGGGATACAAGTCCAAGCCGCCAATCGAATACCAGCATGAGCGCGAGTATCGCGAAAGGGGACACCATATTCTGTGCGGTATCGGGCAGGTTGTGGGCTATCAGCGTTTCCAGCTGGTTGACGTTTTTTTCAAAAATCTTGCGTACCTTGCCGCTCTCATGCGTGATATGCCAGCCGATAGGCAATTCCGCAAGCGCTTCGGCCATCAGGATCGAAAGGTTTTGCTGAATGGTAAATGCCGCCGCGTGTGAAAGCATGAGCGCTGCATAATAGAGTACAAAACCCGCAGCGGCTGCGCCGACCGCCCAGAGTCCGTAGCCTGCAAGCGCGGCAGCATTGACCGCTTCTTTTGCGGCAATGGCGGAAATCACATCACGCATCACAAAGAACACCATGATGTACGGCATAAAGCCGACAAGGGCGCTCAAACCGGAAAGCACGAGCGACAGCGATAAAAATCCTTTGCGGTTTCCTGCATAGCTCAACAGCCGCTTGATCGTCTGCTGTTTCGCCGGGTTGCGTTCCGCCTTTTGCTGTACCGAATTTTTCGCCGGTTGTTGTTCCTTTGCAGGATTGTTTTCCGGCAGTTTTTTTGTATCATTCATAGTGAAATCCCCCTCAATATATATTTTTTATATTTTTGAACGGCTCTAAAAACGTCCTTTTTTAGAGGCTCCATTTTCTTTTTTTTAAATTAGCCTCAACAAACATAACTTTGTTATAGTATATAATCTGAAAAACTCTGTCAATAAGATGAGGGGAGGTTTCTCGGGAGCTCAATACTGAAAAGGTGTTAGCAAAGAAATAGCTATGCTAAATCGGAGCGTATAGAAGAACGTTTGCTTTGCACGGAATAACCTACCTGTTTTCATACCTGTATGCGGTTACTCCGTATGTACTCAGAAGAATTGAATGTAAGGCGCTTCCCACCCGCCGGTTTGGTTTGCTCAGGCATATACCGAACCGAGGATAGGAAGCGGCGCTACCCGTTTCGCCTCTTCTTAGGCGTGCCATTCCATATCTTTATCCATCGGATACATAGGACGCGGCAGATGTTTATACTGGAGGCGGGAGAACACTTCATTGGTACTTCCGTCGGTAAGAACCAGCATTGAACGTTTTGCAATCGCGCGGATTTCCGGTTCAAGGTAGCCGAGCTTAACGACAATGACCTTGCGCTGCTCAGGTTCGATACCGAGCGCACGCATCATTTCAGGATCATAACAGCCGACATGTTTTGAGGTTACGATAACATCAACGCCGTGCACATCTAGCAGCGCCATATCGCTGTGCTGTGCGCCGGCCCATGCTTTGCACAGTTTTTTTACCGCCGCTTTTACCGGAATAGGAGCGCTCTTCTCCGTATCGAAAGCGGCGCCGAGCGTACCCTCTACTATGCGGCCTTCTCCTGTTTGAAAGGCTGCCGCTACTAGGGCAGGATCGTAAAAGGCCTGATAGCACAGCGGCGGGGTGAGCGAGGTCAAGAACGGATCGGCAAGAATTGCTTTTAAAAAATTTGTTACATCCTGCGATGAGCCGGCCGTAGGATTGTCGCCTGAGTCGGAAAGCACCACAGGATAGATTCCGGCTTCGACACTTGAGCGGGCATGGACAAGGGCGTCGGCCGGCTCGCGGGTCTCATTGTAAAAGCCGAACTCACTTCTGGTATCCCAGAACAGCTGCGCAAGTTCCCGCGCTTTCTCCGCTGCAAGCTGCTTATCTCCATCGGTTACAACCATTGCCGTAACGCCGTTGTCCGCAGTGTCCGCCCATGGAAAACCAAGTAAGTAAGAAGCTGCCATAATATGCGGCTGTTTCTCATATTCACGCAGCGTTGCCGTCAGTTTTTTCATCGGCTCAACGCTTGTCTCAGACTGTTCGCCCGCAATGAGGAACGGTATCTTAACCGCCGACATAACCGGCCGAATTCCCTTTTCTAAGGTTTCGATGGTCATACGCGCTGCATGGACGCCGATCTCATAAGTATCCGTGTGAGGGGCGCACTTGTAACCGACATATCCGTCAACATAGTCGAGCATTCGTTGTGAAATGGTCGCATGCATATCAAGCGATGAGAGAATGGGAATATCGGGACATATTTCTCTGATCGCTTCCAGTAAATCGCCCTCCGCCTCGCCGATTTCACGTACCCGCATTGAGCCGTGCAGCGACAGGCATAGCGCATCCAACGGTAGTGCATTTTTGATAGCCTGCAAAAACTCTTTTTTTAATGATAAGTAATAATTCTTATCCCATTCTCCGTTCGGAACCGCCCGTGCGATAAGCGCCGGAATAACCTCGTATCCTGCCTCTTTGAGCGCCGCAATTGAACCGCATACGGAGCTTTGCCCCTTTGCTTCCAGCAAATCTTTTCCGCGTAATACCCAAATATCATCAGGCCCGGTCGTAATCGGATTGAAGGTATCGGACTCATGGTGCATCCCGCCGACAAGCACCCGTTTTTTTGTATTCATTTTGATCTCCTTATGAATGGCTATTGAAGAATCTCGAAAAATATCACATTGAGCGGATTGCGAATCCGTTTTTAGCGATAACCTTGATCAGTTTACAATAAAGTCCGCACTTTGTAAAATGAAGATATCCGTATATTTGCAGAAGCATTGGCGATACATTATTTTAACCTATCGGCAGCACAAGGAATCGATATTAGAAGGAGCTCATTGTATAAAACGCCGAAAATCGGTATAGTCCTTCTCCATATGGCAGTGCTTTTAGCCCTCTGTGCCGTTGGTGCAGAACCGATTTTATCAAACGAATTAAAGCTGCTTGGCTTTAAACCTATCAACCGTCTGCCAGGCAGAGTATTCTTTACCTCAACCGAGACGGAACCGGAAGTATTAAGTATTATGCGCGCAAACTTCTACCTGCGCACTGCCGACCGGATCTATTGCGTATTGCAGGAATTTGAAGCGGATAATTTTGATACGCTGTTCGACACAATCGCACGCCTTGATTGGCAGCGTTTTTTTTACAAAGATTCCAAAATAACAGTTGATAAAGTGCGGACGTTTAAAAGTATATTATCATCAGAACATGCAATTCAAAAAGCTGTACACAAAGCAATTTGTACCCGCCTCTGTTCCGTATGGAATATGAGCGTACTGCCTGAAACCGGTAAAGAATATACGGTAAGAATATACATAGAACATAACCGTGCCTATGTTCTGCTCGACCTATCGGGAGAGCCGCTCCATAGACGGGGCTACCGGTTAAGCGGGGGCGCTGCACCAATGAGGGAAACCCTTGCAGCAGTATTATTGCAGTGTATGCAGTGGAAGCGGAAACTTCCGCTTCACGATGCATTCTGCGGTTCCGGAACTATTCCGATCGAAGCTGCATGGTTTGCCTACAATATTCCTCCGGGGATTAACCGTTCTTTTGCTTTTGAAGATTTTGCGTGCTATAACTCAAAAAAAGACCGGCAAATCATTGAAGAAGAACGGCAGAAAGGAGCACTTGCAATCCGAACCGACTGTATGGTACGGATTAGCGGTTCCGATATCGACGCTGAGGCGGTACATCGTGCACAGATAAACACTGAGCGGGCATGTATGCTCGCCGGCAGAGCATTACAGCGGATAGGGAAAGACAACCGTATTCCTCGTCCCGAATTTATCCAAGCGGATTATACGGAGCTTGAAGCGCCCTATCCTGAAGGAGTGCTCCTTTCTAACCCTCCGTATGGAGAGCGGATCGGTGATGAAGCTCAAGCGCTCGCTCTTTATGAAAAAATGACCGGTCTCCCGCAGGCATTCCGCCAATGGCGTATCGGCTTTATTACCGATAAACCCGCCTTTGCCGATACTTTTCTGCGTGCAGGGATTGTGTGTAAAAAACGCCCGTTAAAAAGCGGCAATCTCAATACCTGTCTTTATACAATCGGTATATAAGGAAAGGAAGAGCATTTATGTTTGATTTTTTTTCCGCAGTTCATACGATAGGTATCGGTATTTTATTGCAAGCCTTACCGTTCATGCTGCTGGGCTCCCTCCTTTCATCGGCGCTTCATATGTTTATACCGCCTCATATAGTCATAAAAGCGTTTCCCAAAAAATACGGACTCGGATTTCTGACAGCGCTCTTTGCAGGCTTGCTGTTTCCGGTATGCGAATGCGCTTCGGTGCCGCTTATGCGGGCGCTGATAAAAAAAGGCGTTGCAATGCCGATCGCCGTTACCTTTATGCTTGCAGCGCCTATCATCAATCCGGTTTCAATCGTTTCGACGCTGTATGCATTTCCGCAGCAGCCGATGGTTGCTTTTTACCGTTTGTATTTCGGACTTACCATCGCATTCGGAATCGGGTTGCTGCTTTTATGCTACCCTGAAAAGTCCTATCTGAAAGAGGAGCTCTCCGATGACGGAACCGGAGAGCCGGCATACGGCAGTACCCGCCCTGCTATACAATTTAATGCAAACCGAACCGTATCTAAAGCCGAAGAACGTCTTTTTTTACGAAATGCTCTTTCGAATACTGCGGCGTCTGTCCCTGAATCTTCCGGAATCCTTTCACGGATACTGCATACGGGGTCAGTTCTGCTGCTGCATACCGGATCGGAATTCTTTGCCGCAGGGCAATTTCTTATTATCGGGGCGTTTATCACTGCGCTGATCCGTGTCGGCGTACCGCAGCATTTTTTTACCCTATCGGCTCAGTCTTTTTCAGGTTCGCTTTTGCTCATGATGCTCTTTGCATTTGTGTTTTCAGCATGTTCAAGCTCGGATGCTTTTATTGCCCGCAGTTTTTTAAACCGTTTTTCACTCGGCCCCATACTCGGATTCTTAGTGTACGGTCCGATGATGGATATTAAAAATCTGTTTATGCTGCTTTCATTATTTAAAAAGCGTTTTGTAATAGAACTCACCCTTATTATCACTGCCGCTCATTTTATCGGAACGGCAATCCTGGTAAGATTGTTTATCGGAAACCTCTAAAACTGCAACAAGGATACAATGCACGGCATCAAGTATTTTTCGCATTGATTCGTGCGGAGGGTTTAATACCCCGACGCTTGCGTCGTAACGAAGGGTATTAAAGCCGACTGCAACCACCTTATGAGAACAACAACCCCGACGCTCGCGTCGGGGTTGTTGATTGACAAAACATAAAAAGGCGTATACAGTACAATATCTATAGTATTTTTTAAAAATTTATTTCAAAATGTAATAGGGCGATGCTTATAGATCAACATGAGGATGAGAATGGAATTCAAACATTTAGAAGTATTTGTAAAATTAGTGGAAATGGTCAGCTTTTCGCTTGCCGCTGAGGAGCTTCATATTTCGCAGCCGACCGTGAGCTTACATATCAAACAGTTGGAAGAAGAGCTTAATACGCCTCTTTTTATCCGGTCAACCCGCGAATTGAAAATTACGGAAGAAGGAAGCGCATTATATCAAGAAGCGAAGGATTTGCTGCGGCAGCGGGAAAACCTGATCGGACGGTTCCGCAATCCCCATCAAAAAGTACTGCGGATAGGCGCTTCGACAATACCGGCCGGATATATTATACCGGCTATACTGACCGCTTTTCAGCAAACTCACTCCGATATTCTTATTCAAGTGGAAGAGCAAAACAGTTCCGAGACAATAAAACGGGTCTCTTCACGAAAAGTTGATGCAGGTATTGTCGGTATGAAAACAGAGGATGAAAACTGTGAGTTTAAGGCAATTTATAACGATGAATTTGTGTTTATTACGCCGAATACTCCCTATTATCGGGAGTTACAGCAAAGTAACGCTTCGCTGAAACAGCTTGCAAAAGAACCCTTGATTATGCGTGAGAGCGGTTCCGCTGTTAAGTATAATATGGAGATGATTTTAAAATCGGCTCATATTGCTGTAAATAAACTCAATATCGTTGCGACTATCAATAATGTTGAGGTGATAAAACGGATGGTTGCACAAGGTTCAGGCACATCGTTTATTTCAAAAATCGCTGCCGATGATATGATAAAACGGGGAGAATTGCTTTTCTTTTCTCTTGATAACCTTGCCCATCAATACCGTAAACTCTATCTTGTATGGAATAAAAAAATAACCCTACCGACATACTTACAGGAATTTTTGCAGTGCGTTTCAGGCTGCTATACCGTTTAAACGCAGGGAACAGCGGTTCGGATACGGCCGGAACCGTCTGTTCCCTGTTGTATATTCAGAGGATGCTGCTTAGATAAGCCCTGCGACGGCTGTTCCCAGCGTTACCGCATTATCAATTGAGACAATATCAAAGTAAATCCCCCGTTCCTCGGTTAGGACAGTCTGAAGATGACGCATGACAGCAGTCTGTAAATTGTGCGCTTTTAAGAATGTGGTCCCTTCGGCAAGAACGCAGACCGGCAGCGCAGGATTATATCCTTTGCCGGTTTTTATCACGGCGGCGGCAATGTTTCCGGCTGCGAGCCGTGCCGTCCGCATGAGTAGTGCATCCAATATCCGGTAAAGAGTCTCCCGGTCGGCGTCCGATCCGCCTGCCAAGAGTTTGCCAAGCACGGTATCGTCCGCATAGGGAGTGTACAGGAAGCGGTCAATGTCAAGCGGCGAGATGTTTTTGGCGGAAGCAAGCGCAGCCGCTGCCGGCGCCGAAAAGAGTCCGTCTGCAGCCGCTGCACGAATCGCAATTGAAGCGACCGATCCGAGATAGGCGCCTGAGCACATTTTCTCAAACCAGTAAAGTTCAGGTATATCCGTTGTTTTTGAGAATGCTTCATCAAATGCGCTCCGCTGCACCTTATTGGATTTACCCGACTCGCAGACAACGATTTGCGCCGGTAAATCAGGCGCTTTTGCATAGGCTGCAATTTTCGCTATTTTTTGGTATTCAATATAGGCGCTGTTCATCCCCGTACCAAGGATAAAACCGACATACGAGCCGTATTTTTTTCCGTTCACAGCAGTGGAGGCTCCTGCAAGGAGAGCCGATACGGTATCGTTCAGCAGTACAATCCGTTTAAGCGGTTTCCAGCCTCGCTGCGTAAGCGCCGCCGCAAGATTTTCCCCGACAAGAGAGCCGACAACTTCAGGCGCTTTAATCTCTTTTGAAAACTGTAATACCTTGCCGTCTCCCGTTGGGGTGATTTTCATTGCGTAAGAAAAACAGAAGCCGATTGAGTCGGCGGCGTCTTTGAGGTGATCAAGGTATGAAGCGATGGTATCGAAAAACTCCGCTTTTGAATACTCCCGATCGGTTGCCGGCATGGGCTTTTTTTCCATCTGCGAAATTGACGGAATACCCTGCGCGTCAAAGCTGACTAAGCAGGAGCGGAAGTTTGTTCCGCCCGCATCGATGACGATTGTCGAAGCATTTTTTGGCGGCAGCTCAGGCGGCACAATCCATGTCGGGATCATATCAAGCGCTGGCCCTGCATTGGGCGGCAGAGTCGGGTCTTGTTTTAAGCCTTCTTCCATATCATAGAGCAGACTATCGATGACCGTGTTGACCGCCGGCCCCCGCGTATCGAAATTATGCCGCCCTAAAAACGCGGCAACCGAATGCCGTATATCCATAATAACCTCCGTTTACCGGCATAATCTAATGTTATTTACCGGTTCCTCGCAAAGATATTTTATAGAAGAGGAACGCCGCAACGGGCGCATTCTTCCCGCATGGCGTCGGGCCATACTGAAACTTGTGTTTCGCCGATATGGGCTTTCCGCAAAAAAAACATACAGAGACGGGATTGCCCTATTCCTCCGCCGGCTGTTTGAGGCAATGCTCCGTTCAGCAGCAAAGAATGAAAAAAGAGCTTTTCCCGATCGGTACAACCGCGTTCGGCAAGCTGCGCTTTCATGGCGTGAGGATTTACCCGTATGCCCATAGAAGAAAGCTCAAGGGCGTCTTTCAAAACGGGGTTCCATACCAATAAATCTCCGTTCAGACCGTGCTTGCCGTTACCGGTCGGAGTACTCCAGTCATCATAATCGGGGGCTCTGCCGTCATGCGCTGCTCCGTTTGCCAACTTTGAGCCGATACCGATTAAAAAGACTGCGCCGTACTGTTCGGTACATTTCCGTTCCCGCTCCTTTGCCGGTAATTCGGGATAGTGTGCATAGAGGTCTTCGGTATGTATAAAGGTAATCTTCTGCGGCAAGAGCGGCCGTATGCATTGATAATTATCATAAATAAAAAACTCGGTACGCTTTAAACAGCGGTAGATGCGCTTTACAAGGTCTTTGAGAAAATCAATATTTCTGTCGGAGTCTGTTATCGCCAGTTCCCAATCCCACTGATCAACATACAGCGAATGAATATTATCGAGTTCTTCATCGGCACGGATGGCGTTCATATCGGTATAAATGCCGAAATTCGGTTCAAGCCCCATTTCGCCGATTTTTACCCGTTTCCACTTTGCAAGGGAATGCACGATTTCGAGCTCTTGTTCTTGCATATCCTTGACCGGAAAACGAACCGGACGCTCGGTTCCGTTTAGATCATCGTTTAATCCTTTTCCGCGAGGAACGAACAGCGGAGCCGTTACGCGCGTTAAGTTCAGTTCAGTAGAGAGCGCTTGCTGGAAAAACTGTTTAATACGGACGATTGCCTGTTCCGTTTCTTTTACGCTTAAAAGAGACCGATACTTTTCCGGAATATGCAGCTGGGACATGATATCTAATATGCTATCTTCTTTTTCTAAAAAAAACAAGTACAGCTGCTGTACTACAGGATTAGCATGAAAAAAGAAAGTTCCGGCTAAAAGCAAAAAGGCTTGCCCATACTGAGCGTATCCATTTTAGAGAGCATCTTAATTCTGTTGTAGACAATTCTTCTGATAATAGCTAGGTTTTCTGCTGCATTCCGGTCAAGAACAGTACAGGCATCATCAGAAAACAACACA
>CAJPOL010000061.1 GCA_905372265.1 uncultured Treponema sp.
GAACTTGACGGATTCCAAATCGCCGCCGTGTTCGCCGCAGATACCGACCTTCAAGTCAGTGCGGACGGAACGTCCCTTTGCGATACCTTCTTTCACAAGCAGACCAACTCCTTCCTGATCCAATGACTGGAACGGATCGGCAGCGAAGACGCCTGCTTTTTGCTCATCCACATAATCAGGGAGGAATTTTGCAGCATCGTCGCGGCTGACACCGAGTGTCATTTGGGTTAAGTCATTAGTACCGAAAGAGAAGAATTCCGCACGGGCGGCAATCTTATCCGCCAGCACCGCTGCGCGCGGCGTTTCAATCATGGTACCGACCAAATAATGAATATCGGCACCGTTCTTTTTGATAATGGCATCCGCAACCTCGCGGACTTTTTTCTCAAGAAGCGAGAATTCTTTCGGATCAATGGTCAGCGGTATCATAATCTCAGGCAGAACGGTTACGCCCTTCTTCTGCATATTGCATGCAGCTGAAATGATAGCGGTTACCTGCATCTCAAGGATTTCAGGATAGGTAATAGCCAATCGGCAACCGCGATGACCAAGCATCGGGTTTGCCTCATGGAGCTGCTCCACACGCTCTTTGACGCTCGCAAAACTGATATTGAGCGCTTCGGCAAGTTTCTGCTGCCCTTCTTTATCATGAGGAACAAACTCGTGTAACGGCGGATCGATTAAACGGATGGTAACGCCCTTCCCGTCCATAACCTTGAAAATGCCTTCAAAGTCTTTCGTTTGAATAGGCAATAATTTTGCCAACGCTTTTTTACGGCCGTCGGTACTATCCGCAACAATCATCTCGCGGATGGCAAGAATACGTTTTTCATCGTTAAAGAACATATGCTCTGTGCGGCACAAACCGATACCCTCAGCGCCATGCTCCAGCGCGACCTTTGCATCCTCCGGCTGATCCGCATTTGTACGCACTTTAATGGTACGGATCTCATCAACCCACTTCATCAAAGCCTTGTATGATTCAGGCTGTTTTGCCTGTACCAGTTTCAGTTCTCCGACATAGACATCGCCGCGCGTTCCGTCAAGCGTAATATAATCGCCTTCTTTCAGAGTAATGCCATTATAGCTGCATTCGGCTTTTTCGTAATCGATAACCAGTTTTTCGCATCCGACAACACAGCATTTTCCCCAGCCGCGGGCAACAACAGCCGCATGGCTGGTTTTTCCGCCGGTCGCCGTCAGAATACCTTGAGCCGCGTGCATACCGCCGACATCCTCCGGGCTGGTCTCTTTGCGTACGAGGATCGCTTTTTCTTTTTTAGCGGCTAACGCTTCCGCATGGGCAGCGGAAAAACAAATCTTTCCTGTTGCTGCACCGGGAACAGCGGCGATACCGCTGACAAGGAATGATGATTTTAAGCTTTCCTGCTTATAGTCGATTGCGGGGTAAAAGATACCTTCAATATCGCTCGCTTTAATACGCATGATTGCTTCTTGTTTCGTGATAAGGCCTTCTTCCACCATATCAACAGCCATTTTAAAAGCAGCCGCAGGCGACCGTTTACCGGTACGGCACTGCAGCATGTAGAGCTTACCTTCTTCAACCGTAAACTCCATATCCTGCATATCTTTGTAGTGTTTTTCCAGCAGGGTGCGGACATCGCACAGCTGCTGATACGCTTTGGGGTCTTCTTTTTCAAAGTCGGAAAGTTTAATCGGTGTACGGATACCGGCTACAACGTCTTCGCCCTGTGCATTAAAGAGGTAATCGCCGTAGAACACATTTTCACCGCTATTGGGATCGCGGGTAAAGCAAACGCCGGTTCCCGACGTATTACCCTTGTTACCGAATACCATCTGCATAACGTTGACTGCGGTGCCTTTTATACCGACAAGGTTTTCAACGCGGCGGTATGTAACTGCCTTTTCCGCCATCCACGAATTGAACACAGCGCCGATTGCACCCCAGAGCTGTTCAACGGGGCATTGCGGAAAGTCCGCTTTAATTTCTTTTTTATAAAGCGCTTTAAACTTTGTGATAACTTCTGCAAGTTCTTCTTCGTTCACATCGGTATCGCCGACTTTTACCCCAGCTGCAATATTCAGCCGTCCGCGGGTATGTTTTTCTTTTACCTCATCAAACAGCTCATCGAATTTTATACGGTCAATTCCCATTGCAGTCGAACCGTACATCATAATGAACCGCCGGTATGCATCAAGCGCAAAACGGCGATTGGAGGTCTTTTTTGCAAGACCTTCCACCGATTTGTCGGTTAATCCGAGATTTAAAATGGTTTCCATCATACCCGGCATGGAAACGGGAGCACCCGAACGGACGGAAACCAATAACGGATCATCGGGATCGCCGAGCTTTTTACCGGCTGCTTTCTCAAGCGCCTCCAAATTCTCCTTAACAGCCTTTTCCAAACCGTCAGGGTACTTTTTGTTATTTGCATAATACAATTGACAAACTTCAGTAGTAATGGTAAATCCTGCGGGAACAGGCAGATCGGCACGGGTCATTTCCGCCAATCCCGCTCCTTTTCCACCCAACAGCTGCTTCATTTCACCGTTGCCTTCAGCTTTACCTTTTCCGAAAAAATACACGTATTTTTGTTCTGCCATACTTTTCCTTCCTTAAAAATAAATGAAAATTAAAAGGGAACCCTAACACCTTCAGTTTTTAGAGATGCCCAAAAGACGTATCTTAAAACCCATTATCAGCCGTACTGCTGATGCGCTTTCTAAAAAGCGCGCTTGAGTTTTTAACAATGCCTATAATATTACTATTATATGATGTACAATGGTTCATGTCAACGGCTTCAGGGCTTCAGCATGAAAGAAAAGTATAGTAAAGTAATGTTATGGTGGAAGGGATATTATTTGAACAAGTAGAAGACAGTCGTCAAGACTGGAAAGTAAAGCATTCGGTAAGTGAAATACTGACGGTAGTAATGTGTGGAGTAAGCGCCGGAGAGCGAAGCATCTATGGGATTCGAGAGTTTGCCCGGCTGAAAGAACAATGGTTGAGAAATGTTATCGGTCTTAAACTGCCGAACGGGCTTCCTTCATATGATACGGTAAGGCGGGTACTGGGAATATTGGATCCAAAACAGTTTCAAAGTGTATTTATCCGCTGGATAGAAGAAGAACTTGATATTCCAGAAGGCAGTTATGTCAGTTTAGATGGGAAAAGTTTAAGAGGAAGCGGACTGAAAGAAGCCGGCATAGAACCATTACATCTGTTACATGCCTATAGCCATGAATTGGGAGTAGTGATTGGACAGATGGAATGCAGTAGCGAAAAAACAAACGAAATACCGATAAGTAAAAAGCTCATAGAGGCACTGAAAATAAAAGAGACCATTATAACCGCTGATGCACTGTTATGCCAGAAAGAAATCGTGAAAAAGATTGCAAAAGATAACGATTATATCCTAGCTCTTAAAGGAAATCATCCGCTTATGGAGCAGGAAGTAAAGGAGTTTTTTCTCAGTCCTGCAACATCGGCTCGCAGCGTCCATACGAGCTTTGATAAAGGACACGGGAGAACAGAAAGGAGAATATATACCCTTGATACTACTATAGGATGGTTTGAAGATAAAAAGGAGTGGAAGAGCCTCGCTGCATTCGGCATGGTTGAAAGCATGGTAATAAGAAAAGGGAAAGAATGCCGTGAAACTCGGTATTTTATTACGAGTGTTACAGATGTAAAGCAATTTGCAAAAGGGGTACGCAGTCATTGGGCGATAGAGAATAACTTACATTGGTGTTTAGATGTCCTGTTTTGTGATGATGCCTGTACTGTTCTTGACCGGAATGCAGCAGAAAACCTAGCTATTATCAGAAGAATTGTCTACAACAGAATTAAGATGCTTTCTAAAATGGATACGCTGAGTATGGGTAAACGGGCTTGTATCTACGATGACGACTTTAGAGCTCAGATCCTTTTTTCATGCTGAAGCCCTGGATGCGTCAGGCGGAGAGTGTAACGCAGACCGATTATACGGTAAAAACGATTCTGGAAACGCTCACTACGCTGGATAACTACATTGCCGATCAAGCAAATGAGGTTATTCAGTCCTCGTCATCGATCGAAACTATGATAGCGAACGTCAGAGCGGTTACCAAAATGCTTGAAGAAAGCAATGCGGTCATCCAAGAGGCGCATGATCTGACGGTACAAGGTAAAACCGGCGCAAAGAATGCTAATGAAGTAGCAGGGGAAATTGCCAAAAGGTCGGGAGATTTGTTAGAAGCCGGTGAAGTTATTCAAAATGTGGCAAGCCAGACCAATTTGCTGGCAATGAACGCCGCAATAGAAGCGGCTCATGCCGGTGAAGCGGGGAAAGGGTTTGCCGTTGTAGCCGATGAAATTCGGAAATTGGCGGAAGAATCCAACATACAAGGAAAAAAGATTGCGGCGGTCATTAAAGAATCGTTACAGATTATCCAAAAGTTGACCGATGCCGAAAACACAACCGAGAAAACGTTTGAACAGGTGTACACGCTGGTGAGTAAAATTTCCGAACAAGAATCCCGTATTTTGGAAGCAATGCAGCAGCAGGAAACCGGCAGTAAAAAAATCATTGCGGCTATCGCGGACATCAATGGTATCACCAATGATATTAAAACCAAATCGGAAGAGATGGCGAATAACGGCCGTCATACTGCGGAGGAAATGAAGAACCTCAACACTCTCACAGCAGCTCTGACTGATAACATGCATGAGATGACCGGCGATATGCTGAATATCAATAAGGCGATCCAAACCGTTCACGAAATCACGCAGAAAAATGCGAAAGCCATCCAAGAGGTAGTACACGAAGTCGATTCTTTCCAGCTTTAGAGGAGCCTGAAGCCCCGTTTCCTAACAGACGGTCGTGAGCAATGCTTTCCTCCATGGCGGCATCTTAATTAATGCCGCTGAGGGGTAAGCGGCCGTGCGCTTCAAAATCGCCGAGCAGCACGGCGAAACCGGCCGTAAACGAAGCAGGGGCATAACTGTAAACGGCGATAGCAGTAGGAATTTCGGGAATACCGGAAAGGAGTACCGGCGAAAGACACGAAAAAATAATATACTTTTTCTGAGGGTATGTTTTATAGAGCCGCTGGAGGAGCCGGAGCGAGGAGTCGTTTGAAAGACAAAAAATAATGGTATCGCTTGCCGCAGCTTTGGCAAATGCCGCATCTGATAAGCCGGAGGTTTGCGCCGCCGGAAAACGCTTGAGACCTGCCTGTAAAAAAGAAGCATAGGCTCCCACCATGAGAACCTTTTCTTGCGGCTTCTGATAATAAGGTATATCCTTTCCTCGGATAACCGTAATAGACCGGGCCGCAAGACCGAGTAAAAACGGAGCGCTTTCGGTATCGGGTACTTTTTCAGGAACCGCATACACATCAGGGTAGAGCGGAACCGCATTGCCGCTCTTAAAATACCGGAGTTTTGTAAAGATAATCCGGCGCGCCGAGTCTTTTACGCGCAGCCGGAACTCGGCATGGGTCTGCATCCGTTTTAAATTTTCAGTCCAAAAAGCATCGTATAGACGCGGCGTTGTCGAAGATTCAATAATATCGTTTCCTGCTTCGAGCGCAAGCTGTACGGCTTGCGAAATAGTACCTGCATAACGGATTGCGCCATGCATCATCATATCGTCGGTGATGATTAAACCGTTAAAGCCGAGCTGTCCGCGTAAAACCGTTTGCAATAGGTATTTTGAAAAAGTCGCAGGTTCGCCGTTATCGGACACGGCAGGAAAATGCAAATGACCGGTCATAATAGCCGGTATGCCGGATTTGATGAGATGCCGGAACGGTACCAGCTCCCTTGCATAAAGAGTTTCCCGTGAAATAGCGATACTCGGCAGCTTACCATGGCTGTCCAATGCGGTATCGCCGTGCCCGGGAAAGTGCTTAGCTGTGGTTAAAACGCCTGCCTTTCTACTTCCTTGCATAAATGCATGAGCAAGCATTCCTGCCGCTTCGGGTGATTGTCCAAAGGAGCGGGGCCCAATAATAGCGGAGTCGTGATTGGTATATAAGTCAACCGTCGGTGCAAAATTGAGATTGATACCGAGAGCTGCAAGCTCGCGGGAAATGTAAAAGCCTTCGTAATAGGCGTCTACAGGGTAGCCCGAAGCGCCGAGCGCAAGATTACCCGGCGTTTCCGACGTAAGCCCTTTTACATGCCGTATCCAGCCGCCTTCCTGATCCGTTGCTACAAAAAGCGGAATACGGAAGCGGGTTCCATGCGATTTCTTTTGAAGCATTCCGACCGCTTTTGCGAGAGCAACGCTGTCTTCGGTATTCCAGCCGAAAATTTTGATGCTGCCGAGATTCCGCTCCGTAATCCAGTCCATCAGCAAATCACTCGGCTGCTGCCCCGCCCAGCCGAACATAAAGGTCTGAGCAAGCAACTCTTCATCGGTCATTGCATTCACGATTCTATCTGCAAGCTGATCGGCAGGAACGGCATCGTAAAAGTCGGGTACGGTTTTTAGGTCTGTTGTCTGCGCAGTCAGCGCTATCCGTACCGGTATAATAGTACAAAAAAACAGCGCAACGGCAAAATGTTTGAATGTCAAAGCGGTTAGCTGCGCAAACTATCGATATATGCTGCAGCCGTATGCGCTGCAATCGCCCCATCGGCTGCGGCGGTAATAACCTGCCGGAAAGATTTCGCCCGTACATCGCCTGCTGCGTACAGCCCTTCAATAGACGTACGCATCTGTTCATCGGTAATGATATAGCCGACCGAATCTTTTTCCGCCTCCGGCAGCAACTCCGTTTTTGGAATCATACCGACAAAGAAAAAAACCGCATCGCACGGCAGGTCCCGTTCCTCCTGCGTTTTTACGTTTTGCAGGGTTACGGCGGTAACCTTCTCGGTTCCTTTTACTTCCGTTACGGTTGTGTCAAAAAGCACTGTGATATGAGGATTGTTTAACGTCCGTGTTACCAGCGCTTTTTGGGCACGGAACGTATCGCGGCGGTGTACCATTGTAACGGTATCCGTAAGATTAGAAAGGAACAGCGCCTCGTCGCACGCTGCATCTCCGCCGCCGACTACGACAATATGTTTCTTTCTAAAAAAGGGCCCGTCGCAGGTGGCGCAGTAGGATACCCCTTTACCCTGTAAGGCCTTTTCGCCCTTTACGCCGAGGCTGCGGTGTTCGGCGCCCGTTGCAAGGATAACCGCTGCAGCAGTATACGGTTTTTCTGAGGTCGTTACGGTAAAGCTGCCGTCATCGTTTTTGGTAACAGCCTCTACCTTTACGGAAGAAAATACAGCTCCGAACCCAACCGCTTGCTTACGCATATTTTCAGAAAATTCAAAACCGTTAATCGGCTCTGCAAATCCCGGATAGTTTTCAAGAGAATCTATTAAAATAGCCTGTCCGCCGGGAGCTTTTTCTTCAAGCACAAGCGCTTTCAAATTTGCACGGCATGCATACTGAGCAGCCGTCATGCCCGCAGCTCCTGCTCCTATGATAATAATGTCATAATCTGTTTTCATATTACCAATCTACGAAAAAAAAAGCTCTTGGTCAATGAACGATTGAAAAGGACTCAGTATGCATAAAAATCTTTTTTTATGCTAATGCCCTAAGAAGCGAGCAGGCTTGAATATCTCTATTTTTTTCAAAAGCCTCTTGCTCTTTTGGGAAAAATACGGTATATTAAATTAAGAATGATTACTAATATTTAAGGAGATTATTTTTATGGATGAGAAAATTAACATGCCGCTTTTAGGTGATGCGTTTCCCTGCTTGAAGGTGCAAACCACTCATGGACCGATGTCTTTACCGGCCGATCTGAAAGGCTCATGGTTCATTCTGTTCAGCCATCCGGCGGACTTCACGCCCGTATGTACAACGGAATTTGTCGGTTTTCAAGAATTAGTACCTGAGTTTGAGAAACTCGGCGTAAAATTAGTCGGTCTTTCAGTTGATCAGGTATTCAGTCATATTAAATGGATTGAATGGATAAAAGAAAAGCTGAATGTACAAATTACGTTCCCCGTTATTGCCGCCAATGATTCCGTTGCAAATTCGTTGGGACTGCTGCATCCGGGAAAAGGAACAAATACCGTCCGCGCGGTATTTATTGTCGATCCGAACGGAATACTCCGGTTGGTACTGTATTATCCGCAGGAAATCGGTAGAAATATGAAAGAAATCCTGCGCGCTGTCCATGCCCTCCAGATTTCCGATAAAAACGGTGTTGCAATGCCCGCCAACTGGCCTGAAAACGGCTTAATCAAGGACAGAGTGATTGTTCCTCCTGCAGCGAGCGTCAGCGATGCAGAGAAACGGCTGAAAGATTATGAAGGATTCGATTGGTGGTTCTGTCATAAACCGTTAAAATAAGCCTTTTTATAATGGTCTGTAAAAGCCGAGTTCAATTGCGAGCTCGGCTTTTTTTAATTTACACTGTTCCTATGACCGCTGTATTCGTATGTTGTCGTATACTCTCTTCCTATGCTCGCGTCTCGTATAACGCTGGCATGCATTAGGGATAACTTCGGACGTTAAAGGCTATTAAACCGCATGAACGAAGTTATCCGCTTGGCTTTCTAAAGGTTCCGGCACAGCACTGAGGCAGCATCGGCAAGCTGCATACTGCTCATCCCTGCGGCTTCCAATATGTCATTGCGGGAACCTTGCAAAAAAATAGAGTCGGCAAAAGCGCAAACAGCGGTTTTAATATCTAAACGATGTTTATGCAATATCGATTCCAAATACTGAGCAATTCCTCCGATAGCAGCCCCGTCCTCAATAAAGAGGACTGCGCGGTAGCCTTGTGCACATGCTAGAAAGTATGATTCATCTACCGGTTTTGCAAATCTGATATTGTATATGTCCGCAAAAATATTCCGTCTGAGTAATATATCCGCTGCTGCGGCTGTTTCCTGATACATACCGCCGGTACAGACCAACAAAATATCGGGTTTTTCTGTTTGCACCGTTACAATACCGCGTCCCAGTTCCAGCGGCGCATGAAATGCAGGACAATCGGCCGGACAGATACTTTTAGGATACCTCAATACAGTAGCTAAATCGGAAGCCGCTGCCCACCGAAACATCATATCCATTTCAACAGCCGAAGCAGGACAAAGAATGATCATATTCGGCACAGAACGCAGTAGACTTATATCGTAGAATCCCTGATGTGTTTCTCCATCGTAGGGGACGGCTCCGGCTCGATCAAGCGCAAAAATAACCGGCAGCTTTTGCAATGCAACATCATGGATAATTTGATCGATGGAACGCTGCAAAAAAGTACTGTAAATAGCCGCTACCGGACGCAGCCCTGCCGCAGCAAGCCCCGCAGCAAAGGTAACCGCGTGTTGCTCCGCAATTCCGACATCAAAAAAACGATCCGGGTACAGATGCTGAAACTGAGACAAGCCGGTACCCTGCGCCATTGCAGCAGTGATGGCCGTTATGTCGTTCCGCTCAGCTGCAACAGCCGTAATCGTTTGCGCAAAAGCTTCGGTAAAGGATACCGCAGTGTTCCTTTCTATTTTACCGTCTGTGAGGCGGAACGGCCCTATTCCATGAAAAGCAGAGGGATTATCTTCTGCAAAAGCATAGCCTTTTCCTTTTTTTGTCCGTACATGAATGAATACCGGCGCCTTAATATTCTTCACATTGCGGAATACTGTTTCAAGTTCCTGCTCATTGTGTCCATTGAGCGGGCCGACATATTCAAAACCGACATCCGTAAACAGATTGTTTTTATAAAAAATTCCTTTTACACCCCGTTTAAGCCGTCTGATTAAAAAATTAATCTTACGTCCCAAAAACGGGATTTTGTCAACGGCCGTATCAAAAAGGTATTTAAACAGCTGATAGCCGCGCCGCATCGTAAGGCGGCTTAAATATTCGGAGACGGTTTTGATATTGGGAGAAATGGACATCTGATTATCGTTTAAAATAACGATCAGATTTTCAGTAGCGGAAGTGATGTTCAGAAGCGCTTCAAAAACCATCCCGCCGCTCAATGCACCGTCGCCTATAACGGCAATCACTTTTCCGCCCTTATGTTGTAAGCGCCGTCCTGCAAGAATACCCTCCGCAGCTGAAATGGAGGTGGATGCATGGCCGGTATTAAAAATATCATGGGGGCTTTCTTCCCGTTTTGGGAATCCTGAAAGGCCGCCTTTTAGCCGAAGCGTTGAAAAATGATGATACCGCCCTGTTAAGAGTTTATGTGCATACGACTGATGGCCGACATCCCAAATAATTGCATCATCAGGACTTGTAAATATGCGGTGCAGTGCGATGGTTAATTCGATAACACCGAGGTTACTCGCAAGATGTCCTCCGTTTGCGCCGACTGTCTCTAAAATCACTCTCCGCATCTGCGAAGCAAGCTGTTTAAGCTGCTGCTTTGAAAAACCTTTCAAATCTTGAGGAGACTGTATTAATGATAGTATATCTTGATTCATAATGTAGTGGTAGCAAAGACCGCAAGACAAATAAAAAAGGGCTTTGGCAATCGTCACCAAGCCCTCTCCGTTGAGTAATAAAAGCGATAAACAGCTGCTTAATTAAATCCGGCAGCAATCAATACAATATCGCATATAACTCTTTCTCTTATCGGTATCGCTCCCGTATCTCATGCAATGCGGAAGTATACGAAAATTATTTTTTATTCTTATGCCGATTCTTCCGAAGCTTTTTTTTCCGCTTATGTGTCGCTATTTTCTGTCGTTTCCGTTTTTTTCCGCAGGGCACGTGAATACTCCTTATATATAAGATGTTGTATAGTACCGAAATACCGTTAAAAAGTCAAGCAGGCGCATTGCCTCACGTTAAATCTAAGCGAAAAAGAAGTGGTGCATCACGTAAAAATCTAACCGGAAAATACAAGCCCTAAG
>CAJPOL010000062.1 GCA_905372265.1 uncultured Treponema sp.
GTTCAAGCAGGAAGCCGGAGCGTAGGGGGAGACTTCCCCCCTTACTATACACTAATAGCGATATACCGGCTAACGGGGGATGTACCGCTTCAGCTCATCCTGCACCCGCTGTACGACGTAATCGACCGCCTTATCAAGGGGAATGCTGGATGCTTCTTTTTCCGAACGGAATTTGAACTCAATGTCGGGCAGCTTCTCATCATTGATAACGAGGCGGATCGGCAGCCCTATGAGATCCATATCCTTGAACTTAACGCCCGGCCGTTCAATGCGGTCATCAAGCAGCACCTCTATTCCGCGCGCCGTTAATTCGTCGTGCAGCTTGTCGGCGGTTTCTTTCATCGCGCCCTCATACTGCAGCGGAATGATTCCGACATGATACGGAGCAACACTCATCGGCCAAATGATGCCGTCGTCATCATGGTATTCTTCGATAACCGAAGCCATAGCGCGGTCGATACCGATACCGTAGCAGCCCATTGTCGGATATTGCTTTTGTCCTTTTTCATCAAGGTAGGTCATATTCATGCTCTTGGAGTATTTGGTACCGAGCTTGAAGATATGGCCGAGCTCATTGCCTTTTTTGGTATAGAACGGAGTGCCGCATTGAGGACATATATCACCTGCTTTGACGACACGTACATCGTAAATCATGTCGGGGGTAAAATCCCGTTTCGGTTCAACATGGATATAGTGTACGTCTTTTTGCAGGGCTCCTGTCACGGCGTCATGCATCAGCATTACGCTTTCATCGGCGAGCACGGGCGCCTTTGTTAAGCCGATCGGTCCTGCAAATCCGACAACCGTTCCGGTAATATCTTCAACATCCATATTGCTGGCAAGTTCAACCTCAGTTGCCTTTAATACGGCTGTCAATTTTACTTCGTTCACTTCAAGATCACCGCGGATACACACTGCAATGAATTCCGAATCGATAACTTCGGAATCCGTTACATGATAAATCAGCGTTTTAATAAATGCTTTCGGCGAAGTATGGAGAAAATCTGCAAGTTCTTCTATTGTACGCACATCGGGCGTTTGCAGTTTAACGCATTTTTCAGCCGTTTCGGGGATGGCGGTATACGGATCGGGAGCGCATGCCGCTTTTTCATCGTTTGCGGCATATCCGCATTTCGGACAAAGAATAAGCGTCGCATCGCCGATTGTCGATTCAACCATGAATTCTTCGGAACCGCTTCCGCCCATTGCTCCTGAATCCGCCCGTACCCGTATGACTTTTAAGCCGCAGCGGAAAAAGGTTTTTTCGTATGCATCACCGAAACCGCGGTAGGTTCTATCCAGACATTCATCATTTGTGTGGAAAGAATACGCATCTTTCATCGTAAACTCACGGGTACGCATCAGACCGTAACGCGGACGGATTTCATCGCGGTATTTTGTATTGATGTGATAGACTGAAAGCGGGTAATCTTTATATGAACCGAGCTCATACCGCAGCATAGCGGTAAAGGATTCTTCGTTGGTGGGGCTCGCAACTAAATCTTGCCCGAGCCGGTTCTTCATTTTCAGAAGCCCGTCGCCCATTGTATACCAGCGCTTTGATTCTTGCCAGATTTCGCCCGGAGCGATAACCGAGGCCTTACACTCTAAACTCCCGGTAGCGTCCATCTCCTCGCGCACAATGTTTTCGACTTTTCTGAATGTCCGCAAACCGAGAGGCAGGTAATTAAATAACCCGTTTCCTAATCGGCGTATCATACCGGCACGTAATAACAGCTGATGACTGATGACAACAGCCTCAGCAGGTGTTTCCCGTAATGTAGGAATAAATGTTTGGGATCTTTTCACACTAAACCTCTCTGTATATATAACCGAATTATAGAGCATCATTTCTGAAAATGAATCTTTTAAGATTTCTCTATAAATTGGGATTATACAGAATTTTATTTTTTATGTAAAGAGTGCCTTTAAAACAAGCGATAACAACAATCACCTTCGCAAAAAGCGCCCCAAAGTGCCCCGTATTTTTCATCAGCTCTTGGACTGCAGGTATCTCGTTTGACTTGCTTTCGACACTTTTTTGCGCAAGGGTAACGCCGAGTTCACTCACGTCAGTATGATATACTACCATTCCTTGATAAAGCGTTTTTGCAGCTTGGTACATGAATAGCCGCAGTGTTCGTAAAACGCATGAGCTTCCGTCCGCTGTTCACCGGAGTTGAGACGGATAAATCGATAATTCCGTACGGCGGGGCTTCAGCCTCTACCGCTTGCATTAATTGTTTTCCGATACCCTTATGCTGATGCTCGGAACCGACAGCCAATGCTAAAATGTTGAATCCGGGGGCTTTAAACAAAAGTTCATACGCTTCTGCATGGATAAAACCGATAACGTTGTGTGTCGTATCATCTTCGTATACCCGTATAAAGTGCTGTTTATCCGCTAGCAGTTTTGCAATTTGCCGTTCGGTTACCGCTTCCGTTGCGTTATAGCCGAGCGCAAACTCGCTGATATCCCGAATATCTTTTGCATCCGCGAGCCGTATATTCCGTATCATGTATTACTCCAATTATTTTTTCACCGCAAAGGCGCAGAGGACGCAAAGAGTTAAAAGGTCACCGACTTAGATTTCTCTTGAATTTTCCCTTTGCGATCTTAGCGTACTTTGCGGTTTATTTTTTACTCTGTGCAGTCCTGTACTGCTGTCAGCATTTTATTACTATCACTTTCATCAATAGTGCCGAAAAAACGGTCAATAGGAGCCCCTTCTTCTTGTATATTCTTTTTATTCATAAAAACTTTAGATAACCGTGCAAGAAGTGCCACACATTGTTCGTATGACAAATTATCAAGCTCTGTAAGTATCGAATTAAAAGCAATATCAGACATATTAACCTCCATCACGTATGTATGACATACCATTTCCGCACAGCTTGGTTATTGGTGAGCATTGCAAGAGCCGCAAACCGCAGTTTTCCGTTACCTGTATGCTCATTACATACTGCGATTGCACGGTCGGCAAAATCTATTCCCAACCCCGTGCATTCCCGCTCGGCGGTAATAACCCGCAGCAAATCGCCGGTACCGCATCCTATATCAAGAACGCTGGAATACCGCAACCCTGCAATTTCCGTATATAACAGCTGCAGCTGTTCCCGTTCCAGTATATTCGCCATAACAATACTGCTGCCGTACAGTTCAATGCACACAGCCCGATTTGCCTTACTCCCTCACATAGTATACCGCCATTATGGTAATTTTGTAAGTGAGCGGCTATTTTTTACCGTTGATTTACCCTGCCTTATGAAAGAGCGCTTCCGAGATCAGGGTCGGCGGAAAGATAGACTGTTTTTTGAGCTGTTTTGTGCAGTTCAAAAACAATAATCGAATTGGAACCTTTCCGTAAAAGCGGCGCCGGTATGTAAAGCCGCTTTTGGGGGCCGATGTTCCAGTACCGCCCGATATTAAAATCATTGACGAATACGCTTCCCTTTGTCCATCCGCTCATGTCAATGAATGTATCTCCTGTTTGTGCAAGGTTGACGCTAAAGCGGTAAAAAGCAGGACAGCCGTCTGAGCATATCGGCGCGTCCTTTATACGCGATAACGGTTCAAGCGTGTGCAGCGGGAGCGGGAATATTTCCCAGTTGAAAAGGCATTGATAATCAAGGTATACGCCTTTTGTAATCCCTTTCGCATCAAAGAGTTCAGATCCGTAATTGATTCTTCCCATGTTTTCAACAAGGATTTCCAAAACGCCGCTTTCCGCCGGTACTGCGAGTGTCCCCTGCGGTTCATCGTTGCGGTAGAGAGCGCCGAGACAGCGCTTATTGAAAAAAATGAGCGCACGGTCTTTTAATCCTTTAATTGAAAGCTCGGATGTCTCTTGCCGCGCCGGAAGTTCCGTCCGGTAAAGAATAAAACCGTAATCCTGTCCGGCTTGTTCCATTGTCAGCGGAAACGCCGAGCGGAGCGGCTGCGAAAGGATGGAAAGCGCATCGAATAGACCGATACAGCCCGTAGAAGATATGAGCCCCGACTCTATCCGCGGCAGCGGGGCAGGCGGCTCCGCCGGTATTTGTCCGGTATGCCGCATGATTGCATCGCGGATGGCTGTATACTTGGGAGTCAGGCCGCCCCATTCGCTTATCGGGCAATCATAATCATAACTCGTAACGGTCGGCTCATACCGTGCGCTGAAATTGGCGCCGTTGTAGAAGCCGAAATTTGTTCCGCCGTGGAACATGTAAAAATTCACCGATGCGCCGCTTTTCAGCATCCGCTCGAATGTTTGCGCCGCCTCTTCCGTTTTTTGGGTATGGTGCTGTTCGCCCCAGTGATCAAACCAGCCGTTCCAAAATTCCGTTACCATCTGCGGCGCTGCCGGAAAATGCTCATTCAGTATTTTAAACGATTCTTCCGGCTTTGATCCGAAATTGACGGTCGGTATAACATCAGGATCGGGAATAGTTCCGCCTGCAAGCATAAGATGAGTCGGCCCATCGGAGGTAAACAGCCGTACCGTAATTCCTTCATCTTCTATTGCCGCTTTTAACCATTGTAAATACTGCGTATCGTTTCCGAAACTGCCGTACTCATTTTCAATCTGCATTGCGATAATCGGCCCTCCGGCGGTTATCTGTAAGGGGGCTAACCGAGGCAGCAATTCATGGTAATAACTTTTTACATGCTCAAGATACGGCTGGCAGCAGCAGCGGACTTTCAAGTTGCCGTCTTGCAGCAGCCATGACGGTAGGCCGCCGCTTTCCCATTCGGCACAGATGTACGGACTGGGCCGGATAATAACATGGAGGCCGTACTCACCGGCAAGACGGATAAACCGTTCAACATCGGCAATGCCGGTAAAATTGAACCGGCCTTTTTGAGGCTCATGGAGGTTCCATGGAATATATGTTTCTACGGTATTTAAGCCCGCTGCCTTTACTTTCAGCAAACGGTCTTCCCAGTATTCGGGAACAATACGAAAATAATGTACTGCCCCTGAAAGGATTTGCAGCGGCTTTTCATCTAAAAAAAATTGATTATTACGGACAGATAGCTTTTTCATAGCGGTACCTTACCTGTTTAACGCTTTCAGCGCAAGATGCCGTTTAGTGTTTATTAATGGTATTCCCCATAAAGAGCGCAACGGAAATGGAACAAATAATAACATACCCTAAAAGGCTGTACCGGTCGGGCAGTTCTGCGAACAGTACAAAACCGAAAAGGGCTGAAAACAAGACCTGCGTATAGTCATATACGGCGATCTTGTTAGCCGGAGCATAGGAATAGGCGGCTGTAACGGCGAATTGACCGCCGGCCCCTGCCAGTCCTGCGCCCAGTAACAGCAGAAACTGCGTAACCGTCATCGGCTCGTATACGATGATAAAAACCGGCAGCATAATCGTCATTGAGAATACCGAGAAGAAGAATACAACAAAGGTTGCCTGTTCTTCGTGTGTTAAAAGATACCGTACGCAGGTATATGCGCCTCCCGCACACATTCCCCCGAAACAGGCGATACATGCCGCAAGGATATGCGCTGACCCTGCAAAAGCCGGTTTTATGATGAGTAAACTGGCGGAAAAAGCAAGGAGGATCACGGCCAGCTGCCGGAATTGTATTGCTTCCCGTAAAAACAAAAATGAAAAAAGGAGTGTGAAAAAGGGCGCCAATTTAGCCAGCATTGAAGCGTCGGCAAGTCCTAAATGACTGACGGCGTAAAAGTTGCTGATAAGTCCCAGTGTTCCGAAAAAGGCGCGCAGTATAAGAAACGGCAGCGTTTTTTTGCGGAAGCGGATTTTTGTTTGTGTCTTAATGAGAAAGAAGAGTGCGACGAGACAGGCAATGCTGTTTCTAAAAAAAGCTTTTTGAATTGACGGCAGTTGACCGGCTGATTTAGCGCAGAGATTCATAGCAGCGAAACAAAACGCCGAACAAACAATGCAGATAATTCCCTTTTGTTTTGATGTTAATCGAATATTCATATTATTCTTTCGGGGACCATACAATAGGAAGAAAAAGAAGTCAAGCATCAGGGAACTGAAGTTTTTGCCTAAGACTGTCAATAAATCTTGAACATATTCTTCAATATCCGCCTTTAATGTTTGCTGATTGTTCTTTGCACATAAAAGATAGTCGGCTTTTGCCTCAAGAACCGCCTTTGCAGTCTCAATCTGACAATTCATGGCATCGGCAACAACGATGCAGCCGCTTATTCGTGCGGAGGGGTTTAATACCCCGACGCTTCTTGCGTCGTAAAAAAGGGTATTAAAGCCGACTGCAACCACCTTATAGAACATACAGTGCGAAACCTTAAGCACTGTACCCCGATGCTCTGCGTCGGGGTTGTTGATTTTTTGCGTAGCCTTTTTAAAAACTGAGTTTCGTGCCTCGCCTCGGATCGTCCTTACTACCTTACCGGAATGCAGCAGAAAACCTAGCTAGTATCAGAAGAATTGTCTACAACAGAATTAAGATGCTCTCTAAAATGGATACGCTCAGTATGGGTAAACGGGCTTGTATCCACGACGATGATTTTAGAGCTCAGATTCTTTTTTCATGCGGAAGCCCTGAGTTGGTAATAGCTTTGTACTGAAAGCCATTACCAACTCCTTTGCAATCTCTGCGGCCTTCGCGGTTTGATTATTGCCGGCCGATGCTAGTTACCCTGCCGATTATAAATTCCAGTAGATTTTCAGCATTGGGGCAATAACAAGCGAAACCATCGACATCAGCTTTATCAGGATATTGATGGCGGGGCCGGCCGTATCTTTGAAAGGATCGCCGACCGTATCTCCGACTACTGCTGCTTTATGAGCATCGGAACCTTTTCCTGCACCGCTTCCGGATTCAATCATCTTTTTAGCATTATCCCATGCGCCGCCTGCATTTGCCATAAAGATTGCAAGCACCACGCCCGATCCGGTAACGCCGGTCAGCATACCGATAAGCATCGCAGGCCCGCCGGTAAAGCCGATAAGAATGGGAGTAATGACGGCGATTAAGCCGGGAATAAGCATTTCCTTAATAGCGGCTTGCGTACTTATATCAACGCAGCGCTTATAATCGGGGGTGTCCGAACCGGACAGGATACCGGGGTGCATCTTAAACTGGCTGCGCACCTCTTCAATCATTTTATGCGCGGCTTTTCCGACAGCTGACATTGCCAATGCCGAAAACAGGAACGGCACGGCAACTCCGATAAGGATTCCAGTTAAAACGGGAATATCAGTTATATTGACGGAGGCAACATTTGTATGTTCTCGAAATGAGGTAAACAGAATAATTGCCGTAAGAGCAGCCGATCCGATTGCGAATCCTTTACCGATCGCCGCCGTCGTATTACCGACCGCATCCAAGCTGTCGGTAATTTCGCGTACCTCATGCGGAAGCTCCGCCATTTGGGCAAGCCCCCCCGCATTGTCGGCAATCGGGCCGTATGCATCAACGGCAAGCTGAATACCGAGCGTTACCAACATACCGACAGCGGCAATACCGACTCCGTATAAATCAGCAAGCGAATAGCTCCCCCAGATCGCCGCTGCGATAAGCAAAATAGTCGGAAAGGCGCTGCGCATACCAACCCCGATACCGGTAATGATAGCCGTAGCGGATCCGGTATCGCATGAGTTCATAATAGAAATAACCGGTGACTTTCCCGTACCGGTATAGTATTCAGTTAAAAGCCCGATAAGAACACCTGAAACCAGACCGGTAACGGTTGCGCCGAATATCTGTAAAATACCTATCCGCGCGACACCGGTAGAGCCGTTAAACATCTCCTCCCCGATAAATACGTTTAGTACAGCGAACAAAAAAACGGCTGCAAGCAGCGCTGCGCTGAACGTTCCTGCATTTAACGCTTTTTGCGGGTCGCCTCCGCGGCCGGATCGCACAAAAAGGGTACCGATAAGCGAAGCGGCAATGCCGAGCACCGCAATGATGAGCGGTAAAAGCATGAGCTTTATTTTGAGCGTATCCGTAGCTGAGACCGTAAGACCGAGAATCATCGCACCGATAATCGATCCGACAAAGGATTCAAACAAGTCGGCGCCCATGCCTGCAACGTCTCCGACATTATCGCCGACGTTATCGGCAATGGTTGCAGGGTTACGCGGATCATCTTCCGGTATATTCGCTTCCACCTTGCCTACCAAATCCGCACCGACATCAGCAGCCTTTGTGAAAATACCGCCGCCGACCCGGGAAAAGAGCGCTACCGATGAGGCGCCTAATGAAAAAGCCGTACCGAGCGGAAGGATAGTATCATAAAAAACAGCGGGAGTTGAACCGTAATAGAAAGTCGATGCGCTGAAAACGATAAATAAGCCGAGCAGCGCTAAGCCGACAACGCTCATGCCCATAACACTGCCGCCTGAAAAGGCGACCTTCAACGCAGGATTTAAACCGCCGTTTTTTGCCGCTTGTGCAGTGCGGGAGTTTGCAGCAGTTGCAACCTTCATCCCGATATATCCGGCAAGAAGCGACACCGCAGCGCCGAGTATAAACGCCGCTGATTGATAACGCAGCGCGCCCTTGTTTGCAAAAGCCAGGAATACAGCTATTAGCGCAATAAAAGGGATGAGAACTCGGTATTCACGGCTGAGAAAAGCCATCGCTCCCTCTGAAATATAACCGCCGATACGCCGTAATTCATCGTTTTCTACCGGTTGCCGGTAAATCCATCTTGTTTTAAGTAACGCATACAGAAGCGCTGCAGCGCTCCCTGCCAGTACAAGATATAAAATAGTCATAATATTCACAATCATACTCCTCGTATAAATTCTAGTATATGGAATGTATTTTTTCAAGCAGGGATTCCGTATTATGTAAACGGAAGCGGTGATGCCGGATGCGTAGGTGTACCTTCGGCGGCTCAGATTGCGCCGCCTCGTTAACCGTCAAGTTTTCTTACCGAAAACTTGCTGCATTGTAAAGAAAGAATGGCAGAATAGAGCACTGGATAAATCGTATCCCATTCTTTTTCTTGATGCTTTGCGAGTGAATTGCCGGCAGGATAGCAGAACAGTCAACAAAGCGTTATATGTGGCACTGGCAATCAACATACCCCGGCGCAAGCGTCGGGGTATTAAACCCTCCGCACGAATAAATTGGGATGGTATAACTTCGGCAGCCATCATCAAACGATATACATCCGTGTACACTTCTGACTGCCGTGTTTTTCTCTCTTGCAGTTAGCGGCGCCGGCGGTAAGAGCCGGTGTGTGTTACGGTCTGCGTACCACTCGGAGTCCTACTTTTTGGCTCTTAGACGTTAGGGTGTGATAGTCGCGTTTCGTATTTTTACAATCGTCAGCGGAGCTGGTGTAATCCCCCCCCGTTTAGAAACATTAGCCTGATGACCAACCTCCCCTGCCGGGTCATTCGGCTGGTCTGTCGGTAAAGGATCCTTGTAAGCATTCCAGCAGAATTCCGCAACATTTCCGGTCATATCATACAGCCCATATTCGTTCGGCTGCTTTTTCTTTACTTCATGCGTTTTGCTTTCGGTACTGTGTCCCGATCCCGATATTGTATACCATGCATAGTTTTTAAGTTCGCCTTTAGTACTTGTTCCCGCCACCGCCCCTTGCGGCCCATTCCCATTCGGCCTCCGTCGGCAGTCTGAACCCTTTTTTGTTCAGGTTTTGAAACGGATGTGTTTTCAGACTGGGATTGTATATATCCTGTGTATTAGCATCGATTATTGTGTATACGGCCGTTTTTTCCGGATTGCTGTAATACACACATTCGCTTTCGTCCAATCCGATCGCTTTTGTCAGCTCGTTACAAAACGCCAAGCAATGATACCAACTGACCGTTTCAACGGGACGCTCTGTCTGCTTTTCGCCGCTTGCGGGCGGCTTGCCGCTTCCTTTAAAATGGCTCGGATTTTCTGCCATCAATTTTTCCCAGAGCGCTTGGGTTACCTCCGTTTCGCCTATCAGGTATGCCGTAAGATTAACATTGTAATTGGGATTATTGGATGAACCGTCGCCTAATGCCCCGCCGGTTACCTTGTCTATTCTTTTCATGGTAAATTGGATGCCGTGTACTGTGTATGTTATTTCGGTAGGAGGTTTCGGTTCCGAATTTGGCGTACTGCCGCTATTTTTATTCGAAACGGAATGGTTACAGCTTATCACCGATACAATGATTACTGCGACCAGCCCCGCAGCCTTTAATACGTTTTTCATTTATTCTCCTCATTACGTATATTATGTGCGTTTATCGAGACGCATGGTTTCGCATCATAATAATTACATCCGTAAATTTCAATACGGAATATAAAAAATATTATTTTTTTCTGTTTTTTTCTTGCAAAAAATGTTTTTTGATAACCTGCCGTTATCATTTTTTCGTTGATGCGCGCTGAATTGCACAAAATTGCCGTTTCAACTATACTTACTCCATTATGATAGAAATGAAACGGACAGTTACCTGCGGAGAGTTACAAAAAAGCGACGCCGGTAAAACAGTAGTATTAAACGGATGGGTGCACCGCAAACGCGACCACGGCGGTATCACCTTTTTGAACCTGCGCGACCGCTACGGGCTGACACAGGTGGTTGTCGATGACGATGCAAGCAGTGAGCTGAAGGAAACCGCAGCCGATTTGAAGATGGAATATTGTATTGCCGTTGAAGGCACGGTGCGGGCACGCCCCGATTCCATGGTCAACACGGACATGACGACCGGACATATCGAAGTGAAAGCGCAGCGCATCATGGTGCTGTCAAAGAGCGCCGTGCTGCCTTTCCAGATTGACGAAAAAACC
>CAJPOL010000063.1 GCA_905372265.1 uncultured Treponema sp.
CATGAATACTGTACATGGAGGTACAGTATTCATGTAACCGCAGAGCTCGCAGAGAGCGCAAAGGGTTTTGTAAAGATTACCTGTTCAACTTCCTTATTACTCTCCGCGCTCTTAGCGTCCTCCGCGGTTCTATTTTATTAACCGCCAAGCCCGCAGAGTACGCAAAGGCTAAAAAAGAGGGGGTAGCGGAAAAACAAACGGCGAGCGTAAATCAACAACCGTTGCGGTTGAGGGAACCGAAAACGCAACCGTGAGTGCTGCAGAAGCGCGCTGTTTTTTTGGAGCGTAGGGGGAGACTTCCCCCCTCTGTATATAGATAGCGCCATTATACTATCAGTTTAAGCGGCAGTTATGCCGATACTGGATAATATGAAATCTCTTGTTGTATTATCGGCAAACGGCATCTGTGATTATGCCTTTCTGCCTTTAACGGAAGAAAGCGATTCTGCTTTCACATCCGCCTTAAAACGGGCGGTATGTTTTCCCGATTATACAAACCTTATTATTACAGCGCCGGAAGCTCAATACGGCAATCTCCAAAAACGCTGCGCCGATTTTCAAAGCAAGCACAGTATTCCATCCGGCAGTATACGCATCATTCAGACGGAAGCGCAAACAGCCGCAGCTTTTTTTGCCGCCCTCAAACCCTTTGCCGCGGAAGTTGACCATGTCTTTATCGCGTGGGCGGATGCTCCGTTTTTAGATGCAGCGGGAGCTGAACAGCTGTACCGGCAGCACTGTACTTATAAAGCGGAATACAGCTTTGCGGACGGTTATCCTGAAGGATTGCTGCCCCACATTATTGCGTCAGGTCTTGTGCCCATCTTAGCCGAACTGCCTCATGCCGCAGAAATGCCGTTCAGCCGAACCTTCCTTTTTGATACGATAAAAAAAGACATCAATTCTTATGATCTGGAAACCATGATTGCTCCCGACGATGTGCGCAGCCTCAGGCTTGCCTTTTATACCGGCACAAAAGCGGCGTGGAACATGTGCAAGCATTTCACCGGCATCACGGCTCAAAATTATGCAGCGCATATTGCGGAACGGCAAGAGTATCTCCGTCCGCTGCCTGCTTATTACGGCATCGAAATAACGGCATATCACCCCGTGCACTCCATATACCGCCCCGATATTTTTGCCACTGCATTTTCTCCCGATTGCTGTATGGACAGCGGCCGGATACTGCCGGTGATCGATGCAATAGCCGATTTTTCGGAAACAGCCGTTATTTCTCTTTCCCTGTACGGCGAACCGCTGCTGCACCCTGACTGCGCAAAGATTGTCAAACATATTCTTTCATATCCTCACTTATCAGTATTGATTGAAACAAGCGGACTTGCAGGAACCGATGAGCTGTATGCCGAAATTGCCGGCATCGTGCAGGCAGCCCCTCTGCGGCAAAATAACCGGCTGCCGCTGTACTGGATTGTTTTTATCGATGCAGCCGGATCAAAGCTCTACGGAGCGGTACACCGCTTGCCTGAGGCGGAAGCGGAACGCTGCTTAAAGCAGGCCGCAACGGCAGCCGATACCCTTTCACGGCTCTTTCCTAAGGCAGTATGGGCGCAAATCACCCGTATGAACGAGAATGAGGCCGAGCTTGAACCGTTTTACCGTCTCTGGGAAAAACGGGAAGCGCAGCCGCTCATCCAAAAATACGATCACATCTGCTCATTGCTTCCCGACCGCCGTCCAGCAGATATTTCTCCGCTTGAGCGGCTGCCGTGTTGGCATTTGAAACGGGATATGTCGATCTGCAACGACGGAAGCGTTCCGCTCTGTAAAGAAGATTGCGGAAAATCGATTATTCTGGGAAATGTCTTTACCGATCCGCTTGCTGCAATCTGGGAAAAGGGGCGGGAATACTATCAAAATCATCTAAGAGCGGATTATAAAGGACTATGCGGACACTGTGATGAATACTATACCTACAATTTTTAATGAGCGAAAAATAGCGCACACGGTTGTCGGCGGTATGGCCCTCTCCGGACAAGAGGCTTCCGAAGATTTCTGTGTGATTGTATTAAACCGCGGACGGAAGTATTACCGTCCGTATTTCTTTGAAGAACTAAAAAATGCCGGATTTTCTTCTATTATTTCCGTTGAATTGAATACGGAGATGTGCGACATAGAAAGTCTTGCAGGGAAATATCCTTCCGTAAAATTTCTCTTTACGCAGGAAAAGCTCACCGTAGGGGAGATGATCAATACCGCCTTTGAAGAAACAACCGCCCCGTATGTTCTTGTAATATGGAGCGATGTCCGCCTTCCGCACGGCAGCTTTACCGATCGCCTTTTGGCGAAAGTGAAAGAAGAAAATCTCCTCTGTACGGCTCCGGTGCTGTCGAATATGCGGGGCGAGGCCTTACTCAATCAAATTGTACCCAGCTTAAACGGCAATATTTTTTCGACGGAACAGCTTGCATGTATTAAAGATAAAACCGCCACCGTGTATCCGTATGATTTTATGGGAATCTATAATAGGAATAAATGTATGCAGCTCGGCGGATTTGACTACACTATTCAAAATCCCTACTGGCAAAATCTCGACTTCGGTGTCCGCGCCCATTTATGGGGAGAAAAAATACGTATTTTTACCTCTTTCCGCATCCAATACGAGGGAAACCCTATAGCAGAAGACATATCGGTTGATTCTTCATACCGTCAATTTTACTTGAAAAATCTTGCGCCGGAAATTACGCAGGATGGAGCGGTTATCCCCTTTCAAGTTTTCCTTTTTTATATGCGTAAATCGGGACTCAACCCCTTAAACGCATGGCAGCACTTTTCGGCAGCGCGGAAATGGACGGAACTCAATAAGACCCGTTTTACCATGTCAGCCCGCACACTCGCCGAACATTGGGAGCCTTTTATATGAGCGTCTATTCAGGTCTTGCAGTTGTTGTTCAAGCACGTCTTAATTCCTCCCGCCTCCCGCGTAAAATCCTGCACAATCTCGGCGGCAAGCCATTGCTTGCGCATACGCTTGAGGCTATGCGTCAGATTCCTGCCGAACGGTATATCCTTGCATGCGATGATGCCTCAGCTGAAGAACTTGCGCCTATTGCGGAACGGCTTCATTACACGCTTATCAGCGGCTCGGAAACCGACGTACTCAACCGGTTTTGTACGGTTATCAGAAAATTTGAAACGACATTGCGCCCGATAACCACTATCATTCGGGCGACTGCCGACAATCCGTTTTTATTCACGGAAGCGGCGGCGGCATCAGTCAAACGCTTTACGGAACTTGACTGTCCCGATTACTTTACGTTTACCGGTCTGCCGCACGGCAGCGGGATTGAAATACTGAAAGCGAAGAGCCTGCTTGCAGCGGAGCAGCTGACAGAAGACAGCTACGACCATGAGCATGTCGGCCCTGCGCTTTACCGGTACCCCGATACGTTTATTTGCGTACGGGAAACAGCGCCGCTGCAGTGGTATGCCCCGCATTTACGGACAACGGTTGATACGCAGGAAGACTACGAACATGCGGAAATGATGATACGGTATATACAAAAGAATACAAAACCGGCAGTCCCTTCCGCAGCGGTCATTATGAAGGCATGCCGCTACGCCGATAACCTTGTGCTATTTGTTCCTTCCGTAAAAGAGGGACAGGGAACCGGTCATCTGCGGCGCGTGTGCGCAATGATGCAGGATCTTTCAGATAAGCTCCGCTGCGCCCTGTATATCCGTCCTGCGGCAGCGCCGTCTTTTGTACAAGAAATAGTGAAAAAAATGAGGATTGCTGCGGTCGTCAATGAAATACCGGAGCATACCAGTCTTATCATACTGGATAATTTTAGGACTGAAAGCGAGGAGATGGCTCATTTTCGGCAATACGCTCCGGTTGTTGCATTGGATGAGGGCGGTTCAGGCAGACTGTATGCCGATTATCTTATCGATGTGCTTCCGACTCTTCCTGCAATGCAGAATGCTGCGCTGCGTTCGGAGGCATTGCGGGCAAATGTATCGGGTGTGCGCTTTATTCCGCTGCCGAAAAAACGGAAACCTTCCGGAGCGCTGCAAGGGCATGAGAAGAAAGGCCGATACTATTTTACTGCGGAAGAAGCAAAAGTACTGGTTGTCTGCGGGGGCGAGGATGCCGCGCAAATGGCGCTGCCGGTTGCGCGCGCTATTGCCGATTCCGGAGCCGATGTATCGGTGATTGATCCCAATAATCAGGAATATTCGCAGCAGCAGGTGAATTTATATGTCTATCCGTACTTGGATCATTTACGGGAACGGTTGTGCGAGTGGGATATTATCGTTACCCATTACGGATTTACCGCTTTTGAAGCTCTGGCGGCAGGATGCGCCGTTATCCTGATTTCTCCTACCGGCTATCACTATGCGCTCGGCCTTTCTGCCGGTTTTTCTACATTTGAGCAGGGAATACCCTCCGCCGGCGACTTTAAAACAGCGCTGAGTAACGGAATAGCAATTCCTTCAATTATTACCCCGCAATCGCAAGAAAACAGCTTTGCGGAATTTATTTTGACATTATCAAACGCCTCATTCCATTGCTGTCCGCTCTGCGCAAAACCTTCTCCCGAACCGCCTGCCGGTAGAGCTGAGGACAAAACAGTCTGTTTTTGTCCATCGTGCAAAATGCATTATCCTTCTTTTATTGCTGCTGAGGAGAAAGAGTATACCGAACAGTACTTTTTTAAAGAATATCAAGCGCAATACGGAAAAACATATCTTGAAGATTTTTCATCGATTAAGCGGCAGGGCGTACGCCGCATGAAATTGATCGGGGAACTCTATACTGCGGTATTTTATCCCGGTAAAGAGGAAGCGCTGTTTGACGGATTGCATAACGGCACGAAACGGCTTTTGGATGTCGGATGCGCCTACGGCCCGTTTTTGGCTGCGGCAAAAGAAGCGGGATGGAATCCTATCGGAACCGATATTTCAGCGGATGCGGTACACTATGTGTGTAATACCCTGCAAATCCCTGCCTGTCAGGCTCCTTTTCCGTCGCTGCCTGAAGCATTCCCCTTTACACTCAAGCGGACGTTCACCGATAAACGCAATCAATCTCTCAGTATTACACTGGAAGCAGGAGGCTTTTCGGCAGTAACCATGTGGTTCGTGATTGAACATTTTCAGGATTTGGATTCGATACTCCGTAAGGTTTCCGAGCTCTTAGTAGGAGGCGGTATTTTTGCCTTTTCTACGCCGTCGCTATCGGGCGTTACCGGACGGTGGAATAGGCAGCGTTTTTTTTCGCAAAGTCCTTCCGATCATTACACGATTTGGGATATGCGGGAGGTAAAACAGCTGCTTGAACGTTACGGCTTTGCGCTCAAAAAAGCAGTATCGATCGGGCATCATCCGGAACGGTTTCCCCATGCCGCCAATATAAAAAAAGGCGGGTTGTTTTGGAATGCGCTGCTGCTTGTCAGCACGGTCTTTAAACTGGGGGACAGTATGGAAATTTATGCAGTCAAACGGGGCTCAATCGATGAATAAACACTCAAACGCAGATAAGAACGGGATGCATACGGCCGGTATGGACGGACATAAGAAGCGGATATTTATGCTCGGCGCAGGATTTATGCAGGGGGTGGCGATACGGGCTGCCCATGCGCTCGGCTGTACGGTAGTTGCTGCCGATGGAAATCCGTCAGCGGCATGTGCGGCGGAGGCTGACGAGTTCGTTTGTATCGACTTAAAAGATACGGCGCGGCTTGTCGAGTATGCAAAACAGCTGCAGCAGAATGGAGGACTCGATGCAGTGTTTACTGCCGCGACGGATTTTTCCGCAGCGGTTGCAGCGGTTGCAGCGGCCTGCGGTCTCCGCGGACACCGGCCGGAAGCTGCTTTGAACGCAACGGACAAAGTGCGTATGCGGAAGCAGTTCCAAAAGCACGGCATCCCCTCCCCTGCTTTTACCGAGCTCACCGCGGCAAACCTTTCCGCTGCGCTGCACAATCCTACAGCGCTTACCGGTATGCTCGGCGGCCTTGCAGAATGCTTTCCGTTAGTGATAAAACCTGTCGATAACATGGGTGCGCGAGGCTGTTCACTTGTAAACAGTCTTGCGGATTTACAGGAAGCGGCAGAAACGGCTCTGCATTATTCACGGAGCGGGCGCATCATTGTAGAGGAGTATATTAAAGGAAAAGAATTTTCGATAGAAGGTCTCGTTTTCGGCGGAAAGCTCTTTGTAACGGCTCTTGCCGACCGCCATATCTTTTTTCCGCCGTATTTTATCGAAATGGGACATACCATCCCCTCCGATTGTTCACAAGAGATTGCCGATGAGGTAATCACGGTATTTGAACAGGGAGTGCAAGCGCTCGGTTTAACGGACGGGGCGGTAAAAGGAGATATGCTGGTACGGGAGGGCAAAGCCTTTGTAGGCGAGATAGCAGCCCGTCTTTCAGGCGGTTATATGTCCGGTTGGACGGTACCATACAGCTCCGGCTTGGATATTACGGCGGCGGCACTAACGCTTGCACTCGGCGGTTCGCCCCGTCTTGCCCTGTGCGGGAAAGACGGGTTTACGGCGCCGCTCAAACAGTATTGTCCATTTGTATCAGCAGAGCGGGCGTGGATATCGATCCCCGGAAAAATAGCAGCCGTCAGCGGCTTGGAAGCCGCACGCGCGGCGCCTCATATTAAAGCGGTGTTTCCCCGTGCGGAAGCAGGCGATACGGTAGTATTTCCGCAAAACAATGTCGAAAAATGCGGAAATGTACTGAGCGCCGCGCCTGACCGCCGTGAAGCGGTTCAGGCAAGCGAGGCTGCCTGCCGCATGATTATCTTGAGACTGCACCCTCATACGGCGGAAACCGAAGCATTTTTATCCGGCTTGCGTTCCTCCGCCGAACAGCAGACATATCCGCCGAACTTTCTACAATTTACAGAGCCGCCCGCAGGAGCTGCGGGTCAGGCGGTCTTTTTTAGCCGGCTGCTTGAGGATGCCGTTTACGAAAAAAAAGAGGGCTTTTTGCTGCCCGATTTTTTGGCAGCCGCGCTTGATTCCGCCCGCGATCTACAGGGACGGACACTCAGAGAGCTGCTTACGCAAGCGCTTGAAGCTGAACCGGGTATTGCCTCCATACTATGCTCATCCGGTCAGCAGGATGTAGGAACAGATCGGCTTGCGGAACACGATAGAGCCGCAGCAGCCCAGTCGGATAGACTGCGGAAAAACAGGTACTGGACAGCGCTGATCCGCGGCGGCTTGCAAGGTTTACTGTACCGGTATGATTGCGAACAGGCGTAGCGTCCGATTCACTTTTATTGCATTATTCATTTTTTCTCTTTTTTTTACTGCTTTCGCTGAGGAGCGGATGATCTCCGCCGTCGATGCGGCTCAAAAATTACAGGCAACCCTTTCATGGGATCCGCTGTCGCAGGAAATCACCTTTACCCATGCCGAGCATACGGTGCAATGCGCTGTCGGTCAATCCTTGGTTTTTTTTGATTACCGCGAAACGGTAATTGCCGATGCGCCTGCCGTTGACAAAACCGGACAGCCGGCGCTGCCGTATTCTTTATTCAACCGTATCGAACAGTTTTTCAGAAAGTTTTCTGTTTCAACCTCGTCCCCGGTACCGCCTCCGGCCGCTGCACCGGCGCCGGCTTCACCAGCTTCTTTCTGCATCGGCGCTATTTTAATCGATCCCGGACACGGCGGAAAGGATGGCGGAGCGACAGGTTCATATACTGAGGATGGAAAAACAGTCCGTGTCTACGAAAAGAATATTGCCTTAGCCGTCTCGCTCGCACTCTACAAAAAATTACGGCATACCTATCCCGATAAGAAAATACTTCTTACCCGTTCGGACGATACGTACCCGACGCTGGAAGAGCGGGTGGAGATGGCCAACGGCGTTCCGTTACAAAAGAATGAAGCGATTTTATATATCTCGATACATGCAAACGCTTCGCTGTCAAACCGCGCCTCCGGTTTTGAAGTCTGGTATCTGCCTCCCGAGTACCGGCGCAATTTAATTGATAAACATGCCGCGCCAAAAGAAATTCAGCCTATTTTGAATATAATGCTTGAGGAGGAGTTTACAACTGAAAGTATTTTGATGGCAAAAAGTATTCTGGACGGGCTTGACGCGAAAATCGGGAAGGAAAGCAGAAACCGCGGCCTTAAAGAGCGGGAATATTTCGTTGTACGCAATGCAAAGATGCCGAGTATACTGATAGAATTGGGCTTTGTGAGCAATCCGGAAGAAGCGAAGCGGCTCAATACCCCTGCCTACTTGCAAAAATGTGCGGAGGGGATATATAATGGACTGCTTTCATTCATTACCCAATTTGAAAGCTTATAATTTTGCTTTTTTATGGATAAAAGATGAGTTTATTTACAAAACAGCGGCTGATATGCCTGCTCTTACTCGGCTGCATTGCAGGCGCTGTGTTTTTATCATACGCGGCAGGTCAAAAGTACCGCCGGCTTCTTTTTTATTTTCAGCGGACGGACGGTCAAACGATAGGAACCGAAGAGCGGTATGTACCGCATTCAGCTGCCCGTCATCCGGCTGTTACGGTTGTTGAAGAACTGCTGCTCGGCCCGTTCCGGCATGAGTTCTTGCATTTAACCGATCCCGATATACCGGTTAACCGCTGTTTTGTCAGAAAAGATGCCGTATATATCGACTTACCTGCGCAGGTACTATTGCCCCGCGTAAAGACATCCGATTTTCATACGGCATACCGGCTCTTAAAAAAAAATATCGTTACCAACTGTAAAGATATCCGCACCGTTTATTTGTACATTGACGGAGTTCCGGCATATAAAAAAGATTGACAACATAAAAAATCACTCGTATAATTTTGTCTAATGAATACTATCAATATGACAGATGTTCTCAATTTTTTTCGTATTCTTAACGCCGTAACCGCTTTTATCATAACGGTATGTTCATTGAAAAAAAGCAATGAAAACCCTGTTTTTAAGCCCATTGCGTACTTAACCGCCACACTCGGTTTTTGGAATCTGATACGCTTCTTTCTGCTGCAGACAAAAGAACTTTCGTTGAGCTTTGTTATGATGCGTTCCATCTATACGTGTATCGCATTTTCGGCGCTGTTTTTGTTTTACTATGCGCAAGCCTACTGTATACCAAATTTCCCGGTTCTGTACCGCAGATTGATGGCGATTATTCCTATCATAACCTGCATACTCAGTATTACGGCAAACCGGCATTCTTTTTTTATCAATTTAAATCCTGATCTGGAGTTTTTCAGCATTGAGCTTAAACCGTTTATGCGCGGTCCGTGGTTTTATGTACATGCCTTATACAGCTATGCGCTCATCTTCCTTTCGTGTACTTTGTTTTTTATCAAACTGTTTTCGCCGAGAATAAAGAACCGCAAAGCGGTCATGGCCATAACAGCAGCTCTCTCTCTTTTTGCAGGGATGAACATCATCGGTACCTTTGTCGCGCAAACGGAGCTGGTTCTGCTGATTTCGCTCGTCACTCACTTTTTCAACATTAATACGCTCTATTTTTTAACCTCTTGGGATATGGATCAAAAAGGAATCTATCACGGTAAAAAGGATTTCTTTCAAGATTTTAATCAGCCGGTGCTTATTTTTAATGCAAAAAATGAATTACTTGAAGCAAATGCAAATGCCGTCCAGTTTTTTACCGCATTGACCATACCGATTAAACAATACACATTGTACGGCGATATTTTTTGCGATCGCTTTTTTGTTCCTATTCAATCCCGGGAACAAACTGCTGCCGCGTTGTACTTTCAGCACAGAACCACCGGAAAAGTGTTCCTTTGTTATCAAAAGACAGTATTAAATCCTCAGAACAATAAAAGCATCGGAACAACGGTTATTATGTATGATGCAGCCATGCTGGGCGACCTGATACAAAAGATTGAACACAATGCATTTACCGATGCGCTTTGCGGGTGTCTGAACCGCAGCTGCTTTGAATTGCGGAAAGAGATGATCATACAGAATGCCGCAAAACCGTGTCTTTTGCTTGTCGCGGATATAGATGATCTAAAAAAAGTAAACGATACGTTCGGACACAATGCGGGAGACGAGTATATTCAAACCTGTGCCGAAATACTAAAAAAAGCAATAAACACGGCAAATACACTGTTCCGCATCGGCGGAGACGAATTTGTTGCCTTTATACCGCATTGTACCGAAGCAGATACGGTAACAATCGTAAAAAAGATAGAAACCTTATGCACACAGCAAAGAATGGAGTGGCCGGTTTCCGTTTCCGTAGGCTTTTCGATTATAGAAAACGATCATGCCGACTTTACCCTGCATTTTACGCAGGCAGACAGCAACATGTATGCGCATAAACAAAAACATAAACAGCTTGCCGGTTCTAAGGAAGAGGCCGAGAAACTTAATGCATAAATACAGGATGGAAAAAAATTTTTCTTGCAGATTTTTCTTTTCCGTGGTACAATTAATCGTATTGAATTTACTGTTAAACAGATGTTCCAACCGTATGTGTGATAAATTCATATAAGAGATCATTATTTTTATGGGAAAAGGAAAAATGCTTGACAAGATGGAGAAAAACGGTATAATACCCCCC
>CAJPOL010000064.1 GCA_905372265.1 uncultured Treponema sp.
TTACATTTAACGGATGAAGCTTTACAACAGTATTTGCACGTTGTAGGCTCATGGCCGATGTACGGTCTTATGGTTGTACTGACGGTTATAACAAGTTTCGCGGGATCGTGGCTTTCTATGCGGATATTGAAAAAACATTTTGAAAAAGCGGGAGTGATATAGGGAGATAATTTTGTCTGTACATTTTTTATCTTCATACTACTTGTCGAAAAAAAGCTTTTGTAAAATCAACATACCCCGACGCAAGCGTCGGGGTATGTTGTTCTCATAAGGTGGTTGCAGTCGGCTTTAATACCCTTTGTTACGACGCAAGCGTCGGGGTATTAAACCCTCCGCACGAATAAAACATACGCGAGTCTCGCATTACAAGTACATGTGAAACAAAACTAAGAACTCTCCGCTTAATATTTAGTTCTTTTTTGTTAATCTTTTCAATAAGTAACATCGGTTTTGCTTCATCGCAAGGAATTTCAGTTAAAGGATTGCTTACTAATGTTTTTGAGCTTCTTGTTATTTTTACCAGAAATTTAAAGACTTTTTTAAGAACAAAACTCTGGAACAAAGGCAGGTTCTAGGGCAGAACTCTAAGTCGTTGTTTTTTAGTTTAACCGCGAAGGACGCGGAGAGCGCGGAGAGTAATTTATAATGATTTTAAGGTGAAAGCTCTTACCGAATCCTTTGCGAGCTCTGCGGTTAATAAAAAGAAACCGCGGAGGACGCTAAGAACGCAGAGATTAATGGGAATAAGACTTGGTATGGAAACCTTTACCCCGAATCCTTTGCGGTACCTGCGTGCTCTGCGGTTAATAAAATAAAACCGCAGAGGGCGCAAAGGACGCGGAGAAGATAATTTGTAATAGTTTTTAGGTGAAAGCCATAGCTAAATCCTTTGCGTGTTTTGTAAACAGAGCGGCATAAAATTGCAATTTTTTCATTTTCCCGCTATACTGCCCCGATTATCAAAAGGAGCTACGATGCAGGAAATTATTGATTTACTCGAAAATGATGCGCGGCTTACGCCGCAAGATATTGCTGCGATGACCGGACAATCTCAAGAGGAGGTACTTTCGTGCATCCGCCGGTTGGAAAGCGACGGCATTATTTTAAAATATTCGGCAATCATCAACCGTGAAAAATTACCGTGTACCGATACGGTATCAGCCATTATTGAGTTACAGGTAACGCCGGTTCGCGGGCAGGGGTTCGATGCTGTTGCGGATCGGATTTACCGGTTTCCGCAGGTTAAGACTGTACAGCTTATTTCAGGCGGGTATGATCTGCATGTTTTAGTGGAAGGAAAGGACTTAAAAGAAGTAGCGCTCTTTGTTTCCGAAAAACTTGCAAGTCTTGAAGGCGTGCAGAGTACGCGAACTCATTTTGTGCTGAAAACCTATAAAAAGAACGGAACGTACTATATCGATCCGAAAAAAGATTTCCGTGAAGAGATCACTGCATGAATAGCCGCAGCGATAAATTTTCGGAAACGATTGCACGGATTCCGCCGTCAGGCATCCGCCGTTTTTTTGAGTTTGCAGCCGGTAAGCAGGATATCATCTCGCTTGGGGTTGGGGAGCCTGATTTTACTACTCCGTGGACAATGCGGGAACAGGCATGGTATCATTTGGAGTGCGGACATACCTCATATACTTCAAACTGGGGTCTTGAAGCGCTCCGTACCGCAATTGCAGGGTACCTTTCCCGCTACGGATTATCCTATTCGCCTCAAACGGAAATTTTGCTTACTTTCGGCGTCTCGGAAGCCGTTGATATCGTATTCAGGTCCATTTTGAATAGCGGCGATGAAATCATCATAGCAGAGCCGTGTTATGTCTCGTATCAGCCGCTGGCGGTTTTGTGCGGAGCGCGGCCGGTCAGCCTTGATACCTCAGCTGATCATTTTATTCCAACCGCAGCGGCAATCGAATCGCTTATTACCCCGAAAACAAAGGCGTTGATGCTGTGTTCGCCGAATAATCCAACCGGTACGATGATCCCTGCCGCAGAGCTTGAAAAAATAGCGGCTTTAGTAAAAAAATATCAGTTATGGGTTATTTCCGATGAGGTCTATGCCGAACTCCGCTATGATTCCGAGCATGTTTCAATCGGATCGTTTCCCGATATGAAAGACTATAGCATCATCCTGAACGGATTTTCAAAATCATTTGCCATGACCGGCTGGAGGATCGGTTTTATTGCCTGTCCGCAGGATTTAATGGTACAAGTGCATAAAATTCATCAGTATGCCGCTATCTGCGCTCCTATTATGAGTCAGTATGCCGCGCTTGAAGGGCTGGAACACGGCTGGGAAGAAGTTGAAAAAATGAGACTTTCGTATCGGCAGCGGCGGAATTTTATGATGAAGCATTTTGACGCTATGGATCTTCCGTATGTACATCCGAGCGGAGCCTTTTATCTGTTTGCCGATATCCGCAGCACCGGATTAAGCTCGGAAGAGTTTGCCGTTAAACTGATAACCGACTATAAAGTCGCTGTTATACCTGGGAATGTGTTTGGAAAGGGCGGAGAAGGTTTTATCCGCTGCTGCTATGCAACCGAACTGACTAAAATACGGACGGCATTGGAACGCATTGAACACTTGTTGAAACGGACGAGGGGCGGTGCAAGCAGGGCAGGGATTCAGCTGTGAAGGCAAAATAAGAGAAAAATATCATTTTATGTAATAGTACGCGTGAAAAATATAACCGCAATGGGCGCAAAGGACGCAGAGAAAATTGCAGTAAAACTTAACAGGCAATCCCTTACACCCTTTGCGCGCTCCGCGGTTATATTAAATTACAAGGAACATCTCATACTGAGCCCCTGCATCGCGGTGTTTTTTATCCTGCTAGTAAGTCGAATAACTCATAGCACACAATGTACATACGCGGAATGTGGAACGGCCCTTTGTACATGTTTCCCTTGAGGGGCGTTGAAAGCCGTCCGTCCCGATGAAAATAGCCGTACCATTCTCCGTATTCATCATCGGGAAAAAGTTTATGGGCATACTCATGGGCAACGGCAAAGTGTCCTTCGTATTTCTTTTCGCCGGTTAGAACATACGCCATCAGATTCGCAATGATTGCTTCGGTTTGCGGCCACCAAAACTTCATATCATGCCAGTATTCGGTAGCGCTTTTACCGAGCGCATCGCGGAAGTAGATAATTCCGCCGTATTCGCTATCCCAGCCGCGTTTCCACATCCAGTCCAGCATCTGAGTTCCGAGTTTGAGCAATTCCTTGTCATTATTCCGATGCCGCGCCTCATTCATGATAAACCATGAACCTTCAATTGCGTGTCCGGGATTTAGCAGACGCCCCTCAAAATGCTCTTCCTGAAAGCGTCCGTCGGGATCGCATTGTTCAAGCACCGTTTCAAGGTCAGGCCGAATAAAATACGTCTGTATTTCCGTCAAAAGACCATCGATGAAAGACGTCAGTTCAGCTTCCTTTTCAGGGTACGCTTTCCGCAGTTCCTGCGCGGTATTTAAAAGGATCATCGGCACGCCGAAACCGCGGGAGGGCGCCGTGTCGGGATTGAATTTAGGAATAAGAATACCGGGCGTATCACGTATCCGTAAGATGTCTTGGAAAATCCGATAGGCGCGGGTACGCCATTTTTCCGCAGCGGACGTCTGTCCCGCTTTTTGCAAGGCGCGGCTATATGCAGCCATCCCCAGCACCGCAAACGTTTCGCTGAAAAAATACCGCAGGCGCTTTATGACGGGACGTCCGTCTTTTGTTACCCGGAAAAACATTCTCCCGTCTGTATCAAAGCAGTGAGCTTCGATGAACTGCACGAGCGATTCACAGGCGGTAAGGTATGCCTCATTCGCTTCGACGCCGGTATATGCCGATGCAAACGACCACAGCGCCCTGCCTTGAAACCAGACCGATTTATCGCTGTCAAGTAAACTTCCGTCACGGTCAAGAGCCGTATAGATTCCGCCGTTTTCTGCATCCATACCGTATTTCAGCCAAAAGGTTAAAATACGGTCAGTCAGACGCATTTTATATTCAGTTTGTAATTGCGTATAATTCATAAAGCGCCGAGCCTCCTTTAGCCTTTTACCGCCCCCATCGTAATACCTTGCGTGAACGACTTCTGGAAAATCAAGAAGATGGCGATCATCGGGATAGAAGCGAGCAAAGCTCCTGCCATCAAAACACCGTAGTTAGCGCCGAATTCCTGCGCCAGAGTCGCAAGCCCCAGCGGCAGGGTCAATTTGATCCGGCTGTTCAAAAAGACTAATTGAGAGAAATAGTCGTTCCATGCAGCGATAAACGTGAAAATAGCAAGCGCTGCAATGCCGGGTTTTACCAGCGGTACGACAATAGTTGTAAAGGTCTGAAATTCTCCGTATCCGTCGATTTTCGCCGCTTCGATCAATTCCGTCGGCATTGTTTGGGTAAATTGCTTCATCAGGAAGATACCGAACGGCCAGCCTGCAGCAGGTAAAATACACGCTGCCAAGGTGTCGTGGAAGCCCCATGATGAGATGAGCTGCACCAACGGAATCAGGATAACCTGTTTCGGTAGCGACATTGCCGCAATGAATATCCAGAATACCGTTTTTGACCCGATAAACCGCTTCTTTGCCAGTACATACCCTGCAAGTGTCGATGTCGCGCATACGAGCAGCATCGTTGCAATCGAAATCATAAAAGAGTTGAATATCCAGCGGGTTGTCGGCTGTTTAAAAAGATCGATAAAGTTTACCAGTGTCGGATGTTTGGGGAACCATTCCGGCGGAAACGCCACTGCAACCAGCTGCTGCTTAAAAGCGCCCGTTAATATCCAATAAAACGGAAAGATGAAAAATATCGTCAAACTCGTTAAAAACGTATATATGATAAGGTTTCCGAGAAACGATTCTTTATTTTTTTGTAGTTGTGTAGCCATACATACGCCCCCTTTTAATAATCCACTTCTTGGCCGAAAAACTTATACTGTAGCGTTGAAATCAGCACAATACAGAGTCCAAGAATAATCGCCATAGCTGATGAATAGCCGAACTGGTAGAGGGTAAACGACCGTTCATAGACCAGATACATAATCGTTGACGTTGCAAAATTCGGGCCGCCTGCAGTAAGCAGCTGAATAAGCGAGAAACATTGAAATGAGTTAATCGTAGAGATGATAAGAATATACAATGTCGTCGGAAGCAGCGCCGGCCATTTGATATACCGGAATACCTGCCAGTTTGTCGCTCCGTCAATTTCAGCCGCCTCAATCATACTGGTCGGGATATTGCCGAGCGAAGCGGTATACAGAACAATCGGCTGTCCGACGGAGGTGGTAAGCAAAACCGCAGTAACGGCGCCGAGCGCATAAGCAGGATCGCCCAGCCATGAAATCGGCTCTTTAATGATGCCGAGAAACATCAACACATAATTTAAAATACCGTACAACGGATGATAAATCCATCCCCATACAACAGTGATACTGACAATAGAAGAAACTGCCGGAAGATAAAAAACACCGCGGAAGAATGAACGTACCGCAGCTTGTTTTGTATAAATATTCGCTGCGACAAAAATCGAAAAAATCAGAATGAGCGGCACCGTACCGACAACGAGGATAAACGTATTTAATAATGATTTTAAAAATACAGGATCTTGAAAAAGGCGGATGTAATTACCTAATCCGATAAAATTGAATTTACGTAAACCGTAATCAAAAAAACTCACATAGACGCCCCGAAGGATCGGGAATAAAACAAAAATGATGAAAAAAGCAAAGGCCGGCAGCAAAAAGATATACGATATAATTGTATCTTGTTTTAGCTGAGGACTGAGCTTTCTTGCGCGAGGTATATTCATTACTGTTCTCCATGTTCAATCTAAGGAAACTGTCCAAAAACGAAAGCTTTTGGACAGCCCCATAAAGATACTTATTTTATGGCATTTGATTGCTTGACAAATGTATCAAGCGTTTTTTGCGCGTTCTGTCCGTTCAATGCGGCCTGCATTGCGGGGAACCAGTATGTCCTCATCTCGGTAAAGCTCGAAAGATGGTTATAGTATGCGCCGAAGAACTTAACCGCATTTGCGTTCCACTTCTGCTCATCGGTTTTAAGCTCAACTTTAATCTTATTGCTGACAGGGAATAAACCGCTTGCTGCAATGACTTTCGGTGCCCATTCGGAGTCCGTTGCAATAAATGCCGCAAGTTTTTTTGCCGCCATAATCTTAGCGTTATCGCCGTTATTGAATACGCACGGGCCGCCTACGATAAACTCAAGTACCGGTTTTCCGCTGTCGTTCGGGAACGGCATAAAGATTGAGGTAAATTTCTTACCTTTATAGTCTATCTTTGATGCATTGATTTTTTCAAGCTGCAACGAATACAAAATGGTGCTTGCCGCATTTGACGCGCAGTACATATCGATTGCGTCTCCTGCCTGCAATGCGGAACCGTTCATTATCCAGCCTTCTTTGACGGCTTTCTGAAGCCATTCGACATTCTTAACGGCATTGGGACTGTTAAATACATACTTTGTCAGGTTTTCGTTCATTAACGGCGCATTACCGTATAGGTTCACCATGAACGCACGGGTTCCTTGGTCTCCGCCTTGTGATTTTGCATAGAATACGGCAGGCACTTTTCCTGACGGTAACTTTGCTTTTAAGGCTTTCATCAGGTCTTCATACTGCTGCAATGTCCAGGTGCGGTCTTGTGTTTTATACGGCAGCATATCGATAAGGCCTAAATCTTCCAGCATTTCTTTGTTAAACGCCATCATAAAGCCGCCTGAGTGTACCGGATACATATAGTATTTACCATCGGTTCCCTTCGAAGCGGATAACGGGCCTTCGGCAAGATTTGCTTTTTCCGGCATAACGATGTCATCGAGCGGGGCGAGAATACCGTCGTTACCCCATGCGATGATACGGCCGGGCGCATCATAGGTAAAGTCGGGCGCCGTATTAGACGCAATAGCGGTTGTAATTTTTGCAGGACCGTCTTGGTACGAAATCATTTCCAGATTAACTTTGATGCCGGGATTTTTCGCTTCAAAAGCTGCGATTAAGCTGCGTTCAAAAGCACCGTCGTCGCCGAAATTCGGAAATTCCCACCACGTGATACTGACCGGCCCGCTTTTCATGTCCTTGTTTGACGAATCGGATGCGCCGCCAGCGAAAACACCTTGAACCAGCAAAAGAGCCGCTAAAAGGCCTCCTACCAATCTTTTCATTTCTTCCTCCTCACTTGATACTGCCGGAAATATTCGGATGTACAAAGCATCCGTCAGCAGTATGTTCCATTTAAGTATATGGATAAACTCACTTTTGTCAAATTATTTTTATCTTTTTCTTGCTATTTGATAATTCTTTTCAACTTAGCGAATTATGAATTATTTCTGCCGTTAGTTTACTGTTTCAGCGAGTCTTTCCACGTAACGCCTAAACGGATAGTAGTGCCGAACAAATCTTGCAAAGTACGCACCGGAGCGGTTTCGGAAGGTTTCAGCATAACCGCGCATGAAATTCCTAAATCACCTGACAGCTGAAAATTCAGACCGGTACCAAGATGAGTCAAAAGCGGCAGACCGACGGTATGGGTGACCGTATTCTGCGTCATTGCGACGGCAACTTTCTCATTATATAGCTTATCTTGCTGTACGCTATAGGTGAGCGGACGGAATGCAACGGCACCAAACCATAGAACATTATCGCTTATTTTATATGTTATCCCTGTGCTGATCACCGGAATAAGCGTAAATAGATGCGATTCTGTCGTTTGGACAGGGCTTTTGGCCGTAAGCGTATGTCTAACCGAGCCTCCGTCTAACTCATACCGGTAGTTTGCACTCAACGAGAGTGCTGCTTTTAGACTAAGCCGCCATGAAAGTGCCGTTGTCTGCGTTACCTGAGCGGAAAGAGTATGCGCCGTTGCACGGTCGGGGCGATAGAGCGCTTCTTCCAATACTCCGGCAGTAATTTTCCGCTCATATTTTTTAGGCATGTGCGTATAGGAGAATGCATATTTAAAGCTGCTGCTCCATGATGTAATGCCTAGTTTTGACGGAAAGGCGATTCCGATACCTACCGAGCCGGAAGGCATGTATTTATGGAATATTCGTGTGTCTTCATAAGGTTTACCATCGCTTCCGATACCTTTTACGCTGCCCGAAGAATATGCACCGGCAGCAGCGCCTCCGCCGTTTGTAATCAGAACGGCAACCTCCGCAGTAGGTGTGAAAACATACCGATTGCGCGTTGGAATAGAAGCTCCGAACTCGAGGGAGGGTTTAAACGACAAGGTGTTCGTAATCTTAGACGTTTCTTTTTGGGGGCTCTGCTGCAAATCATTGTACGTGCCTCCCATGTCGAATCCTACCCGTAAACCAAATTTATTACCCGGCAAACCGATTAAAAATCCGAGTTTATGGAAAAAAGGAAGATTTTTTTTGGTAATGGAAGCGCCTCCGTTTTTATTGGTGCTTAATTCCATACCGTTCCCCAATCCGCCTACGTACGAAATACCGATTTTTCCGCCGAGTATGTCGGACTTTTTCATATTAAACATTGCAGCGGTATTTAAGACATTTGTGTTTAACAAGATACCCGTACCGGTCGAATCATTTTGATTTTGATCATATCCATATGAAGCTGTTACTAATGCTTTATCGAAAAAGACGCGGTTCCAGCTAGTTGTACTGGTAATATTATCGCTTTCTGCGCCGAACAGTCCTGCCGTTGCTTCCTTGAGCGGAGAAACGGTCTGCGCACAAAGCGTTCCTGCTGCCCATACCCACAAGCAGCAGATGCATAGTCGTTGTATTTGTTTCATGCTATCGATCCTTGTATATGCAAAAAAATAATCCGTGCCGGAGCATCGTTCCGGCACGGCAGCTGCTTACGGTTTCACTGAAAGCTTTTCAATAACTTTTGTAACATCGATAGTAACAAAACGCATACCGTCTATTTTGTCGTTATTCAGCCACCAGTTTTCGTATAAAATACCCAACGTGTGATCATCGATCATAACCATATCGCTATAACCGAAATAACTCATTTTTTCATCACGGATATTTATAAAATAGCACTCACTTGTATCAAGAGGAGCGTTGGCAGGCGTAGTGGTTTTTGATGTTAAATCGCGGGCAAAGCCCACTACAATACCGCCGCGCCCTGCTCCTTGCGCGTTATTCGGTGCATTAACAGAGGAACCGAGCGCTTGACAGACGGCAACAACGCCGCATGTTGTTGCGGTTCCTTCGGCAATTTTAAGAATGCTTACTTGGCACGGAGCGCCGCCTTTAAAAGGGTTGCCTGCATCTTGGACATGAGTCCACATATTCTGGGCACTGAGGGCAGAAAAACGGCTCAATACAACACCGCCTTTTTTTGCCGCCATTAAAAGGCTGCCGTCATCAAGCTGGCAAATTTGTCCTTCTTCTATATTGTTATTATTCCACTTGCATAAAGGACTGCTGTGTGTTGGCCCGCAATTCCACGTCGAAGGAATGCCGGAACCGTGCGCAAGATAAATACCGTAATAAACTGTCCCTCCCGAAGCAGTGTTCCCCCCTTGACAAGGCAATACGGGAATATTGGTGGTCATGGAAGCAACCCCGGGAACATTTTTTGTTAATACAATACCGTGACCGGGAGTTGTTAAATTAAACGACATGGGAGTGGTTGGCATATCGGAAGCTTTCCAATTTTTTGCATAGCTGCTTGCAGCATTCGTATCCTCTTCCCATGTTTCGCCATGGTCGGTACTTTTAAAAATACGGAAATTTGATTTCGCCCAGTTTCTTCCGATAATTCCGGATCCCCCTGTCATACCGCAGTAAATAGTACCGTCGGGAAAAACCGTAAGTTGGGGGTCGCATACATCTGTGTCTAAATCAACCGCGGCAGTAGCGCCGGAGGAAGGATTACCGTCCGGGCCATAAGTATTTTTTACATCGATTGCCGGTTTTTTACCGGTTATTTTATTTTTCGCTGCTGTCCATGTCGCTCCGCCGTCATCGGAATACATAACGGTAATATCGCTGCCATGTACTCCGTTCTGAGCACAATCGCCAGCTCCGTTATACAGCCCGCGGTAGCGCACATCAAAAGCGGCAATAAGGCGGGTTCTTCCGCCGACCCTCGTTTTTACAAGACTCGGAATGCGGAACGAGCCATTCCCGACTCCATCACCGGCATCGCCGACTGTTGCATAGCCGTTGATTCGGGGACGTTTTGCCAATTGCACCGAATACATTTCACCGATACCCTGACTTGTTTCCGCAGCGGCTCTTGTTGTATATTGTATTGCCTGATCTGCGGGATAGGGATTAAGGGTGACAG
>CAJPOL010000065.1 GCA_905372265.1 uncultured Treponema sp.
AAAGAGTACTGCGGTGCAGCGTGTTCGACAGGCTCTATATGTTCAAGGATGCCGTCCGTACCTGCAATTTCGGAATCCGAACCGTCATCATCAAAGAAACCGAAATCGTCTAAGCCGTCTTCCGCTAGTCCTTCCGATGCGGTTCCTATTGCCGGTAACGGCTGTGTTTGACCGGTGCCGGCAGCACTGATACCGTGTACACCGGCATCCGTATTCCATACCTGATTGAGCCGTTTGATCAAATCCGTCAGTGAGGTTATTTTACCTACTGCCGGAATATTCCGTGCGGCATACACGGCAAGCGAATCGATGGCCTGCAGCACATCAGGCCTGATAACATCATGCGGATTTTCCGTAGTGATGTATAAATTCAGCAGTTTTGAACCGCCGAATTCTTTTTGTATAAATTTATCGGATTTGACAATCTGTACATCAGGTTCAAAGTATTCCATAAGCACATTATCGATAATCACTTTTGAAAAACCTGAAACGGCAAAAATGATACAGGCGGCGCCGGCTGCAAGAACGCTCCGCGGATGGGCGTGGATGATCATAAGCGTTTCGGCAATAATTTTATCGACTGCATCGACAGCATTGGGATTGGAGGAAAAGCGTCCGCGCAGGATAGGCGCTTTCGGCCCGCGTAAGATAAGGATAGCCGGTATCAGTGTAACGGAGACGATAAAAGCGGCAAGAACGCCGAAACTTGAGAATATTCCGAACTCAAAAATAGGCACAACGCTTGTAAAACAAAAAGAAATAAAGCCTGCAAATGTAGTCAGTGCGGCTAAGAATACCGGCGGAAGGACATGAACCATCGCACCGGCAATTTGAGCGGCGTGTTCTTCTCTTGAAATACTGGTGTTTTGGATGACTGCATCAAAATAGTGATTGATGACATGGATCCCGTATGCGCTTCCGACGGCAACCAAAATGACCGGTAAAACCGTTGACAATATCGACAAAGGGATGTGAAACAGCGCCATTGCTCCAAGCGCCCAAATACAAGAAATAAGAACAGTCAATAGCGGCAGAAATACTCCGGTAAACCGCCTAAAAGAGAAAAACAGAACGCCAAGGACGACGGCAATCACAATCGGAATTAAAAATAGTAAATCATGTCCCGTCGCTTCATTGACAATTTCACTAAATACCGGAATACCGGTTACATAGGTTACGGCATCGGGACAGTCCCATTCTTCCGCCATTTTCATTATGGTACGGCATACGGCAACCGTTTCCGGAGAACCGCTTTGCTCTTTTGTAATATCAAGAAATACAAGCGTTTGTGTTGCCTTTAAATCATCGGACACCAGACTGCGGTTATACAAGTCCCATGACCGCAGCTTCTCCGTAATCGCGGAAAGTTCTTCTTCCGTGCCGGTCAGCTCATCGGGAACAAGTTTCTCGCTCACAATGCTCTCAGATTCGGAATCGAGATGCCGTGTTGTGGTAAGCGAGACAACTTTTTTGACTAGCGGCAGCGCAGCCAACTTTTTATCAAGCTGCTGCATTCTGATGAGAAAGTCCCGTTCAACAACGGAATGGTATGTCCGTTTAATTCCGATCAGCAACGGTACCTCATCGCCGAACACGGCAGCAATTTTTGCATCGGCGATACGGGCGGCATCAGTTTCCGGTATAAATCGGAAATTATTATTATCAAAGCGGATACGAGGCAGCTGCGCTGCAAAAAAAAGCGTTATACCGACTATACTCAACAGTACAACACGCGGATGTTTATATAATGTATTGCTCAAAGCGGTTTTAAAGCTCATATTCTTTCAGCGCCGTTATTTTACGCTCATAACAAAGACGCCTGTCCAATCGAACGGCGGGGGCGATATTTGATAATGCGCTGTTCTTCTCAGAAATACTTTAGACGGCGCATCTCCGTATGTCTCGATACATTTCAAAAAATATTTTTCCGCGCTTTTCCATCTTCGCTGCCGGTAGCACTCAAGGCCTTTTTCAAAAAGGCTTTTTAAATCAAGGAGCTTTTCTTGTGTCATTGTTTCAGTCGGCTGCAGAATTTCAAAAATACGGACAGCCTCCGTTTTTCCTTTGACCGCAATATAATCAAGCTCACGGCAAATAAAAGCGTTGTTGAGATTGTTATAAACAGCTTCGGAAATAATCGAGCTTGAACCGTATTCTTTGTTTGCCCCTTCAAGACGGGCAGCAAGATTAACCGTATCGCCGATTGACGTAAAATCTTTACGGGTTTCCGCTCCTACAGGCCCGAAAACCACAGAGCCTGAGTTTATGCCGATGCCGATTGAAATAGATGCCGTACCCGCTTTCGCCGCAGCTTGCTGCTCTCTCCGCATTGCATTCCGTATTTCAACAGCAGCCTTGCACGCATTTATCTCTTTCCGTGGGCCGGAAAAAAACGCCATTATTTCATCGCCGACGTATTTATCGACATCTCCTCCGTTATCAAAAATAATTTTAGTTTCAAGATCAAGGTACCGGTTCAAGATTGCGATAACATCTTTCGGCGGCATATTTTCGCATAGACTTGTAAAGCCGCGTACATCGGTAAATAAAAAGCACAATTCCCGTGTCGTGCTTCTACGGCTTACATCTTTTTCCGCATTCCGAATGGTATGAAAGGAGACATACGGCAGCATCCCCCGAACAAGCGTAACGATATTCTGTATCTCCATTGAAAGGCTTTTTATTTCGTCATGCGTTTTAACCGTGTCGTCAAAAGTGAGTTTTTGGGCGTCTATCTGCGCATTACCCGAAAGGATTTCGTTCAAGATATTGGTTGTCTTTCTGATATTGACGCAGAGAAGGATAATCGGGGCTGCAATAACGTCCGCAAGGAAGAGCGTAATAATAATTACGGCATATAAGAAAACAGCCGAAAGAGCGAAAATAAATACTTTTGCTTGAAAATAGGGCCGGTCAAGTATTTCTTTTAAGTAGGTAACAACAGCAAATCCGATAAGCCGCTGCCCCTCTTTTCTTGAGAACGTGATAGGATATACATACAGGCAGGTTCCCCTTTCCGGTTTATAAATCGGCTGGCTTCTGGTAACCTCATTTTGAAAATGTTGTATGTAAAGAGCCGCTTCTTCCGCAGTGATGCGCTTTTCTTCAGCCGGAATCAACCGTACGGAACCGGCCTCCGTTGTGTACGAGAATACATCGAAAGAGGGAAACTCCGTGGAAGAATCAATGTGTTCAAGGAAAATAGGCGTCCTACTGTTTGTCGTAATGATGTCTACCCGCTGATGAGGAAACGGAGCGGAGGCATTCGTTTTTTTAATACCTTCAAGGAATGCGCTGATCTTTGCATGAAGGCCATCGGAAAAATTGTATATTGCCGCAACTTGTTCCGCTTGATTTTTACCGGCTGTATTCACGTCCTGCGTTAAAAGCTGGTGATAGTTTTTTAAATCCGTGTAAACAAAAACCGAGAGCAGCACAATAATCGTGAAAAAGATAATAAAGGTAATTTTTGTTTTTACCCGAGTCCTTCTTTCAGCGCCTATACGGAAGTGCAGGCATTTTTTAAAGAATGTTTTAAAGTCGAACGCTGTTCCTTTCCGTATTTCTTTCCACCCGCTCTGCAATACTTCCGCTGCTTTGCCGCTTTGTTTTTTCCCGTCTTTGAGGGGCGCTTGTGCAAGCCGTAGCCGTTTATACTCCGTATAAATCTCACTGTCCGCCTTTATTGAAATAATTCCGTACGAAATAAGAAAGATATGAAAGGCAAGCGCAATAAAAAAAGCAAGATATACTGAAAAGTGCAATAAGTAAAACCACCGCGCAGTATTGGCAAACAGCGCCATTCCCGAAATGGAGGTAGAAAGATACAGCGTTACGGCTATAAAACTACATATGCAGACAATATTTTGGGTTATCTTTTTTTGAAAGAATGATAGGAGCGTTACAATGAACACCGCCGGTAACAGAAAAAAAGAAAAACAGCTTACATAGAAAAAATAAAATCCTTTCTGTACAACGTCTGAGAACAGAACGGTAAAAGGATACAGGAGCTTTGATGTATGCTCATGGTTCACTAAGTCGATTTTATCCATACTGAACGGTAAAAGCATAAGAACTGCAAGACTTATAAGTGAAACAACCGGTATCGTATTTGGCGATTGAATAAGTTTCTTCTTTATCGTTTCCCATCGTTCCGTTATAATTTTAATCATTTTATTACCCACCCGTTTCTTAAAAGTATTATGGTAAGATAGTTAACGTTCTGCACATTTTTGTCAATAGGAAAGCGGCGTATTCTCAGTTAAATCTCTGTGTGCTCCGCCTGCGCTCCGCTTGTCTTTCCTTGTCTTTTTTTTATAATACCGGTTATGAATGTACTCGAAAAGTTTTATTCCGATGCCTTACGGATTGCGCAAAAGACCTCCGGCACGGAATTTGAAACAGCAATTACAGACCTTTTTATCGATACGATTCGCCGGTATGATAAAACGCTGCTTCCTTTAGCGGAGGCAAGCGCTCAGTATTGGCTTACTGCATACCGGCAGGGGGAACAGACGCAAGGAGCGGATTGGTTTTACAAGGTATTTGCGCTCTTTGACGGCACTTTTGATGAGGCGATGGATTTTCCCGATGAGGATTGGGCCGAATTACATGCGATTGTTTCGGCGGCAGCAGAAACGCTTGATATGGACACCGTTCAGTCAATACTGAGCGTTATGGTTGAACGGCATAAGCTCTTATAGCTCACCTCCGGTATGATACGGTGATACAAGATTTTTGCTGTGCAGAGTATGATCGGTGCACTGCGTGTCCGAAAGCCTGCGGCATAAACCGGAATGCAGGCGAGCGGGGTTTTTGCGGCGAAACGGCAGAGCTCCGCATTGCATGGGCAGGCTTACATTTCGGTGAAGAGCCGCCGGTAACGGGCTCCGGCGGATCCGGAACAGTGTTCATTACCGGCTGCAATCTACGCTGTACCTTTTGCCAAAATTTTCAAATTTCGCAACAAGGCATGGGACGCGCCGTTACGGAGCGGGAATTTACCGATATATGCCTTATGCTGCAAACAGCGGGGGCGGAAAATATCAATATCGTAACGGGAAGTCATGCGATACCGGCAATCGGCGCAGGCCTCAAGGCGGCAAAACGGCACGGCCTTACGATACCTATTGTATGGAACTCTTCCGCATACGAAAGCGTTGAGGCAATAGCCTCTCTTGACGGCATCGTCGACGGATGGCTTCCTGATCTTAAAACGCTTGATACGGAAACAGCCCGCCGGATTTTTTCCGCCCCCGATTATCCTGAACGGGCGTGCAGCGCAATCAAAGCGATGGCGCATGGTTCTCCGCTTGTCATAAGCAAACAAGATAAGGAGTACCCTTTCGGTAAGCTCCTTTCAGGAGTGATTGTACGCCACCTCGCACTTCCCGGAAAATTGGAGGACAGCAAACAGGTACTCCGCTGGTTTTCGCATACGCTCAAAGAGAAAGCGCTTCTGTCGCTTATGACACAGTACACGCCTGTTGCCGCTCATCCGAAAGCGCACAGCATTACCGCTTTTGAAAACCGCCTCCTTGATGAATCGGAAGACATACGGCTCAGATCGTTTCTTGAAACCTTTGGAATTGAGGACGGTTTTTATCAGGAACTGGTAAGCAGTACGGATTGGCTTCCCGATTTTACCCGTGTGCAGACATTCTCATCATCGCTTTCAAAACCCTTGTGGCATTGGACAAATTCTACTATACTGCACGCATGAACGTAAAAAAGACTAAAATGCATTTTCTCCCTTTCATCCTCACGCTCATTGTTATAGGCAGTGATCAAATTTCAAAAGCGCTCATTGTACGATCAATTACTCCATGGTCTGTCGGATATGAATTTCTGAACGGATTTCTGAGGATTGTCTGTGTGTACAACACCGGAGCGGCATTCAGTCTTGGCCATGGCCTTTCCGAAGTGATGCGCCTCGTCATGCTGGGCGTACTCCCATCCGCTTTCATACTCGCTATTTGCGTTGTTTATTTCAAAAGCTCCTTTACCGTTGCGCAGCGCTGGTTCTTATGCGGTATTATCGGCGGCGGTATCAGCAATTTACTCGACCGTTTTTTTAGAGTTCAAGGTGTAGTAGACTTTATCGATGTCAAATTTTTCGGTATCTTCGGCATGGAACGATGGCCGACATTCAACATTGCGGATTCCGTTATCGTCGTGTGCGCTGCAGGGCTGTTCGTTACGATCGTAATGCAGGAGTTACAAACCCGCCGTAATGCACCGAAAATTCAAACGGAGGACTAAATGCGCAACACAGTGCTTTTTCTTGTTATTGGAACGCTTGTTACCATAGCGCTCATCGCAGTATGCACAACGGTATGTGCTGCAGTGATCATCATTCTTGCAAAATTGATACATACCGGAATCCTCGTTGCGCTTCCTTTTTCCATCATAGGAGGCATGATCCTCTCATTTTTTCTGTACGGTAAGATAATAAGAATAATAATGAATAAATGCGGACTTGAAAATCGAAAGAAATAATCTGCCGTTCAGCGGTTTAATTACTCCCGATGCAGAGCATCGAGGGATAGTACCCACTGTATGTTCATGTTCTATACAAGGCGGGCGGCATCCGGCTCTTTCAGAAAAACTGATAAAGCCGTATGCCTCTCTTGTTAATAACCATCCGACATTTGACGGTTTAGGTCTTTTTGGTAGAGCTCCTGATATACAGGCGCACGCATTTTCAACTCTTCTTTTACTTCTTTTGCAAAGGGCATAAAGCGCCAGAAAACATTGCGGACTTCACGATCAAGCTTTTGAATACCTTCGCTTTCTTTTGTCATCCATATCAAATAGTCTTCGATAAAATACTCTTTAACATCGCCCTTCAGTTTTTGTCCTTGGAACCATTGATAATAGTTTCCGGTCAATCCTTCTTCCATCCAATAATACGATGCTTTCTCTTTCGCAACCTGCCAACGCAAATCGGCAGTCGCCGTTAAAAGCGCAACTTTTAAGTTCTTAGTATACATCGGAATACCGATACGGCCGCGGCTTGTAACCCTATTATAGCGGTCAAACGGTTCCCAACAAAAACCTATATCGCCGTAAGAGGGAATAAGAATAACAAAAGGCGGAATCCTATTTACTTGAGAACGATAGTAGCGGCAATACGCTTCCTTATCGATGCTTTCTATCCAGCGCATAATGTTCAATACATTCTCGCGGATACCAACCTCGTTCTCAGTACATCGGAAAAACTCACGCGATAACACGGGAAAGTGGTTTCCTTGACGTCCGCATGTCATCTTTGCCATTTGACGAATAGTATCAAGTTCAGCCGCTACGCCGGAGACATTCAAGTCCGCCGCTCCCGCAGAAGATTCAACTTTCTCTCTCAGTAACCGGACATCTTCTTCAACACGCCGATGTTCATTATAAAAAGATGCAAGCTCTCTGTCCAACACAAGGACATTACGCAATGCTTCACTGATTTCATTGATACCGCGTTTTTGCAGTTCGGTAAACGGAGCTTTCACACCGTGAAAACCATCGAGATCATCATGCATAAAAAGCTCATTGAGCCTCATTTTTATCGTCTCTTCCGCATTACTGCGCGCTTCGGATTTTGCCCTCAATAAGTTTTCAGCGCTCTCCAGTTTACCGCTTGCCTTGTTGTATAACTGTTGGGAATGCTCGGACGCATCTTTTTGCCGTATCCGCACCTCATCGGTTGAAGAAGGGGTAACTTGACCGACTGCAATCGCATGGAACCATTCATCAAGATAATATACCGGCTCGTTATAAGAGTTTTCTTCAATCACTCTTGAGAATAAATGCTTTTGCTCAGCCGTTAAGAGTGTCGGCAGTATAAGCCCGTACCGAAGCGCATATTTTTTTTCCAGTGCAGCCTCGTCATGAGACAACCGCCCCACCAATACGGAAAGAAATTGCCAGTAATTGGTCAATAATTGCTGACGGTATATTGTCCGGTCTTTTGGATCCTGCGCCGTCAAATATTTTGAAAGTACTGCATGGAACCGTTCGGATTCGCTACCGCAATTTTTCAGCACCCGCTTGTAATACTCAGGGGAATCAAAATAAGTATGAGGTGTGTCATTATAAAATTTTTCAATTTTAGGAAAGCATGAGACCGTTAAATCCACTCTGCCGGGATGGGTGCCGGTTTCTCCTAATGCAGTAGGCGAAGACTGAAACAGTATATCATCAGAAATATCAGCTAAGCCATCAAAATGATCGTTTGATGATCCGGTGGGCACATCCGCCAGCAAAGCCGCAAGGTCGGGATCGATTGCGTCCGTATGTGCCGATACCGCAAAGGGATTCACCGGAGCCGCAGGAATATCTGCCAATAAGGCGGTAATATCCGGATCAGGAGAAGCCGTATTTGCCGTCGGTGTAGGAACATCCGCTAATAAGTCCGCAAGGTCGGAAGGCACGGACGGCGTTTTCGACGGTGCGGATGGGATGTCTTCCAACAAGGCTGCGAGATCGGGATCAAGATGCGACGTATCCATACTGAGCTTTATTCCTACCTTACTTTAGTTTACCGCGGCAATGGGTACCATTATATCATTATAGGGAATCTATTTTTGGAGGTGAGGGGAATTGAACCCCTGACCTCTTGCATGCCATGCAAGCGCTCTAGCCAACTGAGCTACACCCCCTATAAGACAACAATGCGATTATAACAATAAATACTGCCATTCGTCAAGCAAAAATCAGAAGAGAACCTCTAAAAACTTCAATTTTTAACAGCTATCCTTCTTTTTGCTGTGTGTTCTTGGCATCTTTGCGGTTACACTGCGTTGCCTATAGGCGTATGACGTATTTTCTTGTATACTACACACCGCTATGAAGTGGGCTCTTGTGTTGTCGGGCGGCGGCGCCTTAGGTCTTGCATATATCGGATTTTTTAAAGCGTTGGAGAAATTGGGATATCCGAAACCCGATTGCATAGTCGGCTGTTCGGCAGGTTCGATTGCCGGAGCGCTATATGCACTTGGAATGCCGGTACACCAAATGGAAGAGGTTTTCTCTCACTCTTTTGATGTCAACCGCTATGTCGGCAGCGGACATGAAATGCATATTCCCATTTTAAAAGACGTTTTTCGTAATTTTATTCAGTACGGTACATTATTGACTCATATGATTACCGGTAACGGTGCGGATTCAGGCGATAAAGTATATAAATTATTTATGGAATTGTCCGGCTGTAAATCGTTTGAGGATTGTACAATACCTTTTTTTTGCAATGCACTTGATTTATGCAGCGGAAAAGAAGTTGTGCTTGAATCCGGATTACTCGCCGATGCGATGCGCGCAAGTTCTTCTTATCCGGGGCTTTTTACTCCGGTTAAACGGGACAGTGCGGTATTGATAGACGCCTGTTCTATTGATAATACGCCGGTTTGCATTGCGCGGCGGAAAGGCTATAAGAATATACTTGCTCTAACGTTCGGGCCACCTGTCCCGCTGAATATGTCTGAGCTTAACTCCTCGCTTGCCGTATTGATACGGACATTGCACTGTACCTCCGCTCAGATTGCACTTACCCCTGAAGACTATCCTTCCGCCTTTATCAGCTTTGAGAACCAAAGAAAGGCAAACGATTTTAAAGAACCTGAAAAACAAATTGCATTCGGTTATCAGCGCACCGTAGACGAAAAGGAGCTCTTACAAGCTTTTTTTTCTACCGGCATACGGGGCCGGATACGGCGGGCGGTATTATCGCAAAAAACCAAAAAAGAGTATATGATATGATTCCTATGTTACGTCGTTTGAAAATACTTGACTATTTCTTCTTTGCCGTCATTATCTGCGGCGCACTTTGGACGGGCTTTTTTCTCTATAGCGGCAGAACCGCTGCACAGCGGTTGATTGTCGAATCTCCGGGAGGAAAATGGATATACCCGATTAATGAGGCGCGGACAGTCAGTATTCCGGGAGTGTTGGGAAATACGTTGGTAAAAATTGAGGACGGCATGGTCTTTATCCTTGATTCGCCGTGTCCCAATAAAACCTGCATTAGCGCAGCTCCGTTGCGGAAATCGGGAGATTGGAACGCCTGCCTACCCAATAAGGTTTTTTTGCACATTGAAGGAAACGACACCGGCGATATACCGCTATCCGAATAAATTCGAACAAAAACAGCCTCAACGGTTTGATTTGTTCAAGATGCACCCGCAGAGATCGCAAAGGGTATTAAAGAAATTCCGCTTATTCGACCTGTTCGATAACTGATTTATCGAACAGGTCGGCGAGCTCTAAAT
>CAJPOL010000066.1 GCA_905372265.1 uncultured Treponema sp.
AAGAAGGCAATACATGATCAAGAAAATCCTATTGTACTTGCCAAAAGCAATCAGGCCTTTAATCAAATCGGAACATTTATCGAACGGTCGCTGCACGGAAAGCAGGAACCCGCCGTTGTTCAATACAAAGGGACGGATTATATTATTTCCGCATCGAAAGTACCAATCAACGGCTGGCTGTTTACGGCGCGCCTACCGTATCAGGAATTTACCGCCCCGATTATGACCTCGCTGTACCAGATGGCATATATCGTCATCTTTATTTTTATAATCGCCAATATTATCGCTATTTTCTTCGCCAGAAGAATCAGTACGCCGCTGCGTAATATTACAACGGCGCTGCAAAGTATTTCCGAAGGCGACGGCGATTTGACGGCTTCGCTGCCGGTCAATGGAAACGATGAAATTGCCCATATTGCCCATTTTTTCAATAAAACGATTGAAAAAATACGGATGTCAATCGGGCTTGTGGAGCAAAATACCGGAATCATGCAGCACATAGGCAATGAGCTCTCCTGTAATATCACTGAAACGGCAACCGCTATCCATCAAATCAGTATGAATATCGCGAATGTTAAACATCAGGCGGTTGCTCAATCCGCGAGTGCCGCCGAAGCGGCCTCCTCAATTGATGAAATTGAAGAAGCGATAAAAGCGTTAAATACGAATGTTGAAAAACAGGTTGAAAGCGTTGCGCAATCTTCCAAATCGATAGCCTATATGGTAGAGAACATACAGGAAGTTGCCAAAACGCTCGGAGCAAGCGGCGCTCTGGTTGAAAACCTGCATCAAGCGACCTCAGACGGAAAAGAGACAATCGGCAACTCAAATACCATTACCCAAAAGATTGCCGAAGAATCGGGCAGTTTGCTTGAAGCGAGCAGTGTGATTCAGCATATTGCAAGCCAAACGAATCTATTGGCCATGAATGCGGCAATTGAAGCGGCACATGCGGGAGAAGCCGGTAAGGGCTTTGCCGTCGTCGCTGATGAAATACGGAAACTCGCTGAAGAATCCAGTGTGCAAGGAAAAAACATTACGGCAACGCTTAAAAATTTCAGCAATGAAATAGAAATGCTCTCCGGTATTTCCCGCACTGTTGAAGAGAAATTTAACAGCATTTTTACCCTTGCCGATCAGGTAAAGGAGATAAGCAATAAGATTATTGCCGCAATGGAAGAGCAGTCCTCATGCAGCCGTACCGTACTCAGTACGATGCATGGAATGTCGGCTGTAACGGAGGAGGTTAACACCGGCTCTGCGGAGATATTGAGAAATGGGAAAAATATTGCACAAGGTATTCATAAATTAAGCGATGCGGCGCATAGTATTACCGGCAGTATGAATGAAATGGCCTCCGGAGCGGAGCAAATCAATAATGCTGTAACGGAAGTAAGAGAGATTGCGCACAAGAATAAGCAGAGTATCGGAAATTTAGTAGGAGAAGTGAAAAAATTTAATATCCGTTAAGAAAGAGGATGCCGCAAGCGGAAAAATCAGCCGTTTTGTTTCTCATGGTTTAATAGAGAAAACGGAGGTTACGGATGAGAAACAAAAGACTAGCGATTACGGCGCTGTGCAGCTGCGCTGTAATCTGCGCTGCGGTGCTGTATTGCACACGATGCACACCGCTTGGTTATCCTGCCGCACAACAGCGGCAACTGACGTTGATGACGTATAATACGCAGACATTTTTTGATGCGGTAGAGGACGGCAGGGAATTTGCGGAATTCAAGGGAAGCAAATCGCGGTGGACTGAAAAGAAATACCGCACGCGGCTGGAACGGCTGAAAGAAACGGTTTGCACAGCCGGAGAGCGGCTTACCGGCACGAAAGGCCGCTTGCCCGATATTTTGGTTTTGCAGGAAATCGAGAGCAAGCGTGTCGTTGAAGATTTTTGCAAACAGCTATCCGCTCATGAGAATTATCCCTATGCAGTCTGCCCGCCGCTTTCAAGCAATGCCGCTTTTACGACGGTAGTACTCAGTAAATATCCGATAGATAATTTTTTTGTACATCATTTATATGCCGGCGAAAGCGCCGCATTGAGACCGCTTTTGGAAACGGTAATCAATACGGGGACAGCCGATAAACCGCAGCTTTTGACCGTCTTTTCAGTACATTGGAAATCAAAGAGCGGCAACTATCATAAAAGCAGTGCTATCCGTAAATTACAAGAGGCGCAGCTGATACGGAAAATTACCGAACATACCAATCAGTCTCCCGATGTTCCTTTTATTATATGCGGCGACTTTAATCAGCCGCTTACGGAATTTCGGAACATGCAGCGCTTTGCCGTATGCTGGAATTTAGCCGATTATGAGCATGCGGCGGCAGTCCAGCAGCAGCCGGCCGGCAGCTATTACTTTAGAAACAGCTGGGAAAAAATCGATCATATCTTTTATGCAGCGGATTCGGGGCGCATACAGCCGACGGCTTTCTTTGTGCTCTATGAACCGCCGCTCATAGAGGAAGCATATCCTAAGCGGTATAACGTTCTGACAGGAGAAGGATATTCCGATCACTTACCGCTTGTTTTCTCATTTATGATGGACTAACCGTTATCGCATACTTTCATGCTTGGCGTCCTTTGGCGGCAAACCGCAAAGGACGCCAAGAGCACAAAGAGCAGGTAAAGACTCTCACCTCAATACCGTTACCAATTAGGACATTACAAATTATTTTCTCCGATTCCCTGTATTAATCTCAACCAGCCACTTGCGCTAAGGAAAGCCTTTTCATATACTAGGAGAGAAGGTTTTATAGTCCCAAATTTCATTGACTATATCCCCGCCGGCATTTCCTATCAAACGAGGTAATTATGAATGATATACGGCTGCTATGGAAAGAAAGCATAGCGCGGGCATTAACGGCAACGGCTCCTGCAGGCGCCGAACCGATCACAGCGGAACAAGTAACAATGGAAATACCGCCTGATCCGGCATTCGGCGATATAGGCTTTCCAATGTTCGCCTTTGCAAAGCTATTCCGTGCAGCGCCGCCTAAAATTGCGGCGGATGTATTACAGCGCCTGCTTACAGATACAGCAATTCACGGAAAAGGCGAAGTTACAGCCGTCGGCCCCTATATCAACGTATTCCTATTAAAAAACGATATAGCGGCTCGTACCATTGAAGCAATTCTCGCTCAAAATGAAACCTACGGCAAAACGGACACGCTGGCCGGTAAAAAAATAATGGTTGAATTTTCAAGCCCGAATACGAATAAGCCTCTGCACCTCGGCCATTTACGAAATGATGCAATCGGCGAAAGCCTTTCCCGCATCATGCAATTCAGCGGCGCAGAAGTGTATAAAACCAATATCATTAATGACCGCGGCGTACATATCTGTAAATCGATGCTTGCGTATAAAAAGTTCGGCAACAACACTGACCCCGTAAAAGAAGGTATTAAACCGGACACCTTTGTCGGCGATATGTATGTAAAGTTTCATCAATACAGCAAAGAACATCCCGAAGCCGAAGAAGATGCGCAGGCGCTGCTGAGAAAATGGGAAGCAGGCGATCCTGAAACGCTTGAGCTCTGGAAACGCATGAACGGCTGGGCTCTACAGGGTATTCAACAAACCTATACGCGGACAGGCGTTTCGTTTGATAAGCTCTATTTTGAAAGCAATGTATACCGCAAAGGACGCGCCGAGGTTTTGGAAGGACTGGAAAAAGGCATTTTCTATAAAGATGAAGATAATTCCGTCTGGATAGACCTTGCCCCTATCGGCCTTGATAAAAAAGTTCTGTTACGCGGAGATGGGACGGCCTTATACATCACGCAGGATATAGGGCTTGCAATCACCCGTCACGGCGAATGGCCGTTCGACAAGCTCATTTATGTGGTCGGCAACGAACAGATTTATCATTTTAAAGTGCTTTTCTACGTATTAAAGCAGCTCGGCTACCAATGGCACACCGGACTGCACCATCTTGCATACGGTATGGTCAATCTGCCTGAAGGCAAGATGAAAAGCCGCGAGGGAACAGTTGTGGACGCTGACGACCTTATTACCGACTTAAAAAACGGAGCATTGGAGGAAATTGCCTCAAAAGGCAGGGAAGAAGCGGTGGGCAATCCCGAAGATATAGCGGAAAAAATCGCATTAGGAGCGCTCCATTACTTCCTGCTGCAAGTAGATGCGATGAAAGACATGCTGTTCAACACAAAAGATTCGCTTGCGTTTAACGGAAATACCGGCCCGTATATTCAATACATGGGAGCGCGTATTTCTTCCATTTTACGGAAAGTTGAGACGGAAGAAGGAGCTTCAGTACGGGCAGGACACTACCGGCCTGAATTACTAAACAGCGAAGCGGAATGGGCATTGATAAAAAAACTGGAAGAATTTCCGGCCCATGTCGATAAAGCTGCTGCGCTGTATACGCCGGCTCTGATAACCGGCTATCTTTACGATGTGTGTAAACTATTCAGCCGTTTTTACCATGACTGCCCTATATTGTCGGCGGAAGAGCCTGATGTTGCGGCAACGCGGCTTGAACTAGCCCGTGCGGTTCGAATCGTTCTAAAAAATGCAATGCGGCTTGTGCTGGTGCCCTTCCTTGAAGTAATGTAGTAACCGCTCACAAACGATACAACGGCATTTGTATGAAATTCTTGCACTGATAAAGGAGGTTATATGAGAATTGGTATTTTTGCAGCGGAGCAGCAGGAAATAGAAATCATTCAGGCAAAACTGCAAGGGAGAAAAGTCCTGCGGGCAGGTCTCACCTTTTATGAGGCTGCTGTAGGCGCCCATACGGTTATCAGCGTGTGCGGCGGTATCGGAAAGGTGAATGCCGCAATTTGCACGCAGATACTGATATCCGAATTTCAAGCGGAGGCAATACTGAACACCGGTACGGCAGGAGGTCTGCATGAATCGCTGCATATATTCGATATGGTTGTTTCAACCGATGCAGTGCAGTACGACGTTCATGCATCGGTGTTCGGATATGCGGAAGGACAGGTGCCCGGAACGCCGTCTCCGTATTGGAAAGCCGATGATACCCTCCGTATACGGGCAATACAAACATTTACGCAGCTGCAAGAAGAAAATGCGGAGGATTTCCGCAATACGAATACGATGGTTGCAGGCAGAATTGCATCAGGCGACAGCTTCATCACCGATTCTAAGATGAAGCAAAAACTTATCACGGCATTTCAGGCCGACTGCGTGGAAATGGAAGGAGCAGCCGTGGCGCAAACCTGCGTCATAAACTCCGTCCCCTTTATTATTCTACGGTGTATTTCAGATAATGCAGGAGAACCGGCCGCCTTGTCGTATCAGCAATTCTCAAAAGAGGCAGCCCGTATTTCCGCCTTACTTGTATTGAAACTGCTCACTGTTTTATAGGGTATCGCTAGAACAAGGAATATAAGCATATGAAATCTTCATGGTATTCGCCGCAGCAAGAACAGACGATCAAAAACTGGCAAAAATTGCAATTCGGCATGTTCATCCACTTCGGTCTGTATTCGCTTGCCGGAGGCTGTTGGAACGGCATCCCCGTAAAAAAAGGCTACTGCGAACAGATATTAGCGCACGGCAATCTTCCGCCGGCCGATTACGAGGCGCTGATGCAGCAATTTGAAATCCGCTCCTTTAACGCTGAAGCGATAGCAAAACTGGCAAAGCAGACCGGTATGCGGTATATCGTGTTGACGAGCAAACATCATGACGGCTTCTGCCTCTTTAACACTGCAACAACCGGCTATAACAGTACTCGCGCCGCCTGTGCCCGCGATCTTGTCGGAGAGATGTCCGCAGCGTGTAAAAAAGAGGGGCTTGCTTTCGGTATTTATTTTTCTCTTATTGACTGGCATTGTCCATGGGCGGCGCCTATGAGCAGCCATAATTCCGATCCTATTCCGCCGCGCCATCATGCGTACAATCTTGCGCAGCTGACGGAGCTCTTAACGCACTACGGCGATATATGTGAATTATGGCTTGATATGGGACACCCGACTCCCGCACAGTCGCAGGAAATGTACGACCGCATTCATGCGCTGCAGCCGCAGATTATGATAAACGGCCGTATTTGGAACGATCGGGGTGATTTTGTTACCATGCCTGATAATGAGTTACCGGAGCTGCCGTTCCCCGATTATGCATTGAATATTCCGTGGCAAACACCGGCTTCCATTTACAAAGAGACATGGGGCTATAAGTCATGGCAAGTGCGGGGCGATGCAAAAGAAAAAACAGCCGAACTGACTGAAAGTCTCCGGCGGGTCATCGCACGGGGCGGTAACTATCTTTTGAACATCGGTCCGTCGGAAACGGGAGCGGTTATCTCCTTTGAACAAGAAGTACTGCGCGGTATCGGCGATAATCTTAAAAAAGAACCCTTACAGCTCCCGCCTGACGAACCCCATGCCGGAAAACATTCGGAACCGGCTTGTACCTATCTATTCCGGTATACCGGCGAAGACTATTATAGTCTCCGTCCCATCATTACCGGAAAGCAGTGGTCATACGCTCACGGAAACAGCACGGCTCCTGCGGACAAACCTTTGACGGTACGATGGAAAACGGCGCATCCGCTTAAAGAAACCGTTAAGCTCTGCTTTGAGGATAACGGCCAGCGCATCTGTTTTTCCCTGCAAAAAGGAACGTCAAGCGCCGTGATTGCTACCGGTTATCAATTTCCGCACACTGCAAACAGCGCTGTTACCGTCTCGCTTTCTACTGTCGGCTCGCCGCTTGAAAGACCGGAACTCCCTTTCTTAGACATTGAACTTGAGATAGCCGGACCATAAGAGCGCTTCTAAGAATCTCAAGACTGTCTATTAAAATACCGGATCATACTACCAGTGAAGGGAAAACCTCCTCCTTGTATTTTTTCTTACCGATACCGTATAGTACCGCGTATTTTGTACGCTCTTTTCTAAGGAGACCATGAATGAAGCAGTACCGTAAAAATAGATTATACTTATTTATTCCGATCGTAGTTTGTTATATTGCTGCCTGTAGCGATATAACAAGACCGGAAGTCCAATCTGCAAAACCGAAGATATCCGAAGAGAGCCATACGCCACCCGATTCCTCCTCTTTCCCCGATGCCGAAGCTAAAAAACAAATGCTTTTTAAACGACTTTTGAATGCGGCATTGCGTTTTGAAAAAACGGTCGATGTCGGCGATTTACACATAAGCTGCAAAACCGACGAAAAAGGACAAAGCGAATGTAAAAAGCTGTATTCCGATTTTTTGGACTATCTGGACGAAAACTCGCTTTTTCTTTTTCATTTGCCACCGTCAAAAGATATTGCCTATAAGTATAAAAACGATAATGAAGACGAAACAGCTTCGTATGAGCTGACCTTTCTTATCGAAAGCGCTGCAGCCGATGTAGACTATCAGCGGCTTATACAGGCTTTTGAAAAATTCTATAGCGTTGTACACGAAAGCATGTCGCAAGCAGAAATAAGTTATGCCTTGTACCGCGAGCTGCAAAAAAACATCGTGTATGAAGTAAATTCAAGTTCGCAATACCAAAGGACGGCTGCGGGCGCACTGTTGGACGGCAAAGGCGTATGCGAAGACTACAGCCTCAGTTATAAAAAACTGATGAACGGCGCAGGCATTCAAACGGTTTGCGTAGAAGGGAAAGACCGGATCGTATATACGGAACCAACCGTCGCCCATATGTGGAACCGAATTAACCTTGACGGTCAATGGTACAATGCGGATGCAACATGGGACGATTACCAATGGGCTGGGCAATATCTGCGCTCACACAGCGAGGGAAAATATTTTTTAACATCGGACAACTGGTTTTACGGTGCCGATGTATTAAATCACCCTTTGATATATCAAAAATACCATCCCGTGCCGGCTGCAAACGATGTACGCTATGAAAACACCGATTACATTTTCCGCAACGGCGATAAAAAAAGCGATCCGTTTTATCATCAAGGCTATTGGTACTATTTTTCGTACGAGGATATGAGCATTTACCGCAGCCGCTTTGACGGAAGCGATAAGAGACGGCTGTATCAAAAAATGTATCACACAAATAGCGCCATCTATCATCCCAATTATGCCAAATTACACCGAATCGAATTCGGCAAAGACAAAATCTACTTTATAGACTATGCCGAAAGCTATGGAACAAACGGCAATACGCTGTACACCATGAATTATGACGGTTCGTCCGTACAAAAAATCGGTGCGGCGCCCTCGCCGTCAGCTCCGCTCAAAGACGCAGCCGACACTCCGGAACGGGAAGCTCCCGGAACGTTTGCATTGCGGGTAGAGCTTTTACTGGCAAAAATGAGAGATGCGTACTATCACGGAGCGGAAGACTACTTTACCCCCGAACACCCTGACAGAAAAAAATTTGTTACAGCCATACAAAAAGCCGAACAGCTGTTACAAAATACGCCACCGGATGCACATGCAGCGCGTGAATTATATACGGAACTGCACGGTCTCCGAACTTGCCGCTTTATGGAAAGAACGTGCAGCCGGTAGTTATCCGCTCATGCCGTATAGCGCCCGGAAACCCCACAAAGACTTAGGCCGCCAGACTTTTAAGAAACGGCCAAACAGCAACGAGCGAAAAAATAAAAATAGTTCCGTAAGCGGTAAGGCCGAGTATGAGGCTTACTGTCTGTACGTATTTTTCCGCCGTACGCATTCTGTTAAACAGATGGGCTCTTCCCGCCCATGCAAGATACGCCACAATTGTGATAGGGATGGTCATGCCGAGCGACATGCTGATAACTGTCAGAACCCCTAAACCGGCAGCATCCATGCTGGTAACCAATACAAGCACGAGCAAGGCCGCAGGACAGGGATAAATACCGCTGAGCATAAATGCGCTCCACTGCATCTTTTCGGCTTTTCCGTGAGTATGATGTTCATGTGTGCAGGTGTGATGACAATGACCGCCGCATCCGAAATGGAAATGTCTGAACCGGTGCGGAAAGGCATGCGATAAAAGGTGCAGGATGGAAAGGCTCGATAAAACCAATAATATAATAAATGAGAAACCTTCAAGGTAAATTGCCGCCGAAGCGGTATGCACCGAAATTGCTCCGCTCACATTCCGGAAGATGAGCAATAACACAATGCTGGTTAAGCCGTGCAATCCCGCCAAAACGAGGCTTGTCAGTAAAGGTTCCCATACGGGAGCCGGTTTCCCGATATAAAATGAAAAAACAAGCGTTTTCCGATGGCCGGGGCCGAGCGCATGCATAAACCCGTAAAAAAATGCAAGCCACATAATAGCCCAAAAAGCCTGTGCCGAATTTGTTTGAGCCCATTCGTACATATAATCACCTAATCGCGTATGCAGTTTGGCTTGTTCATTTACGATGAATTCAGAAGGTTTTTCGGAACGTACCGGCGCAGGTGTTTTTTTCGTACCGGTAAAAGGATTGGCAAAAAGTATTACGGTGCCGGTATAAAGCAATAGAAGCACGATTATGTATTTTCGCATATGAGGCATCCTAATGATAGAGATGAATCTCTTTCGGATAGTAGATTTGCAGCCCCGGTTTCCATGTATCGTAGATAGCGGTCATATCGGCTGCATCCAACGGATCATAATAGACAGGGTACTTTTTATTCTCACGGATGGTATACTGAGGCGTGAAAGCGGTAGGAGTGCCGGTAAAAAGTACCGGAGTCTTTTCATCATAACGGAAATCGCAGAAAAAGGTGTAATCATAGACAGCAAAATACAAATCGGTCTCATTATATGATGAGAGGTCAATATAGAACCGGTAAGAAAGAATGCCGTCTTTTTGCCATGCGGAGAAGCGGCTCACCGTTTTAGGGCTGCTCCGTTTATCGCCCTGACGGATAAAGGTAAAGTAGTAATAATGCTGAGTATTGATAAAGGCATTATCGTAAATATCTTGTATTTCCGCCGTATTGAATACGCCGTTTTTATCGCTGTCATAGCCTTGAATAATATCGGCGCTGAAAAAACGGTCAAATGTCCATGTTTCGTATGCGCCTTGCAGTTTCTGACCGTCCCAGACAAATTCGGTTTGGGCGGAGATGAACATGTGCGGATGGGCGGTAAGGACGGGCGGAAGTGTCAAAAGAAGTATGATGCAGAGAAGCACTCTGCGTTCACATCTTGTAGAAAAAGAAT
>CAJPOL010000067.1 GCA_905372265.1 uncultured Treponema sp.
TTTCAAACTCTGCTGCAACCTTCATACCGTATTCTTCAACATAACCGACATACATCGTCAAATGTTTCGGTTTCCCATTTCCTTGCTCCGCTTGCCCGCCCATGGCAAAGAGCATCCCCGCTGCAGCGATTGCCGCAAGCATCATACTGCACATCTTTTTCATAGAGACTTCTCCTCCTTAATCTACTATATATATGCTATCCTCATGCAGACGGATAGATACATGCTCGTTCTCTGCAAACAGCTTACCGCCCATCGGGTTAAGCTGTTCGGCATCCAGTACGATATCGCTGAGTTTAACTCGGTACTCTTGGTGCGCGCCCATAAAAGCGGACATCACGATATCGCCTTCAAACTGACCTTCCGTACCGACCGTTACGGATTCGGGGCGCACCACTGCCGTTACCATGTCGCCTACAGCGAATTGCTTTTTTGTATAATTTTTTATGTGCAACACCGTACCGTACAGTTCAACGGCAAGTCCGTGTTCATCGCGTCCCTTTACCTCGCCCTTGATAAAATTTGCCCGTCCGATAAAGTCGGCAACAAAAACGGAAGCAGGCCGCAAATACACTTCTTGAGGTTGTTCCACGCAGTAGCAATGGTGTGACAGAGCCGTACCATTGCAGTCAAAACTATACACGGATGTATAGTTTTGACGAACGCTCTGCGTCGGGGATGTTGATTATCGGTGTTTGTTTTTTCTGCTCTGGCTTTTATTTTGAATTGCCAATCTCAACAATGAAGAGGCTTTACTGGTTTTGTACGATGTGTAATAGTCCATTGCGATGGTATCTCCTTCGTAGAAATGTTTGCTTAATCTATTTTGCCCTTAGGCAAGGGGGACACCCTTCTCTTCTTTGAACACTTTCTGCATTTTTCTACTTGCCTTTTTTTTTCTTTTCATGTATCTTTTATTAAGAAGGCAACCTTGACTAGAATAATGCTTTCAAGGAATAGGTAAATGTTTGTATATAAAAGACTTACAACTACAAAACTGAATAAAATTTTTTTATGTTTTACTGAGGATTTAACCGCAAGCTCTACAGCAAAGATTGTAGGAGTCAATAGAAATACGGTAAACCGCTATTTTATGATTATTCGAGAAAAACTAGTACGCCACAGCATCAGCGAATACAACAAAATAAAGCATGAAAATCCCATAAGCGGGCTTCATTTTGAAGCAAAGACCGTACTTGGCAAGAAAATTCAACGTATTATTAAAGAGCGTCCGGTGCTTGGGCTGCTTAAAAAAGGGAAAAAAATTTTTGTAACATTTGTACATGATTATTCACATGAAAACCTATTTTCACGGCTGCAGGAAGAGTTCCATGCACACACAGGTGAAATAACAGAAAAACCGGATATAGCAAAAGATAGTGAGCTTGGTTTATCCGATGCTGAAGCAATGCCGGAAGTAGATACGGCAAAGCATTCGGCGTTACATGAATATAATCAATACCGCGTGTATTGGAAAGAACAAGGAGATACGGAAAATGTAAAAGATATTGATAATTTTTTGCTTTTTGCTAAAAAACGCTTGGCAAAATTTAACGGATGTGTATCCGGCAGCTTGCTGCTGCATCTTAAAGAATGCGAATTTCGATACAACCACCGTAATGAAGATATTTTCAAATTAATAAAAAAAATTTTTCAAACATTTTAGGAGCTTTGCAACATGACACGTGCAAATAGAACAAAATTGTGCTATGCAGCGTTGATAGTTATTTTTGCTATTACCGCATTTTTTGCCTCTATGCTGCCGCAGATAATTATGGATAATGAGCTGCGGCATTTTTTCCCTGAAAGTCATAACTCATACCGTAAATTTGATACACTAACGGAGCTGTTCGGTGATCAATATGTGATGGATATCGTAATAGAAACTAAGGAAGATACTATCTTAAATAAGGAAAGTCTTACCGTTATTAAGCAGATTACCGAACAAATCGGCCGATTGAATAATGTAGTAAAAACGGCTTCCATTACTGATATTGATTTTATTACCGATGCAGACGGCGAACTTGCAACCGGACAGCTTATTCCCGAAGCCTTTGCCGGAACTCCGCAGGATATACAAGTGCTCAAACAGCGGATATTAGAATGGCCGAAAGCATATATCGGTACAATTATTTCCGCTGATTTCCGCGGGATACAAATTATTGCTACGCTGGCATCGGAGGCAACTCCGCCGGAGGTTAGTACCTTATATTATGAAACAGTAGATATTATCGAAAAAAATCTACAAGGACACAAAAATCTTTCCTATAAAATTGCCGGAGACCCTGTTTTGAGTGAATATGGTAAGATTTTTATGTACAATGATTTAAAGCACTTAATACCGATGATTGTTATTGTGGTGCTACTCTGTTTGTTTGTATCGTTCCGGAATTTTGAAGGAACGTTTTTACCGCTGGCAACCGTGCTGATCAGTACAGTGTGGACAGCCGGTATTATGGCGGTGATTGGAGAACCGCTGACTATTGTTTCCAGCTGTTTACCGGTACTCCTTATCGCGGTAGGCTCTGCCTATGGTATTCACGTAATTAACTATTATTATCAGCGATTGGGAAAAGAGCCGCTGATAGAAAGCGTAGAGCGGCACCATATTCTTATTATAGAAACTTTAAAAAGTGCCCGCTCTCCGGTTTTGCTTGCGGGGATTACTACCATTGCAGGCTTTATTTCTACAATTACCAGTCCTATCAAACCGCTAAAGTCCTTTGCAGTATTCAGTGCAGTAGGGGTTGTAATTGCACTGGTGCTTGCCTTTGTGTTTATTCCGGCGTTGCTGATGCTTAAACCGGTTCAGCTTATTCAAAAACAGCAAAAAGCAATGAGCTTCCGTGCAGTAAAAAAGAACGCCCGCCTTGCTGCACTGGGGATTAACAAAAACGGTGCCGTATTGGATAGAATATACACCTATTTGCACAAACGTCAGGGACTATTTATTTTGGGTTTACTGATTATTATTGGGCTTTCCGTATGGGGCGTTTTGAACCTGAATATTGAATCAGCATTTTTAGAATATTTTCCAAAGAACTCAAAAGTACGAAATGATGTCAGTTCAATAGATACAAAATATGTTGGAACCACCGGTTTCAGCCTGATTATCGCCGGACAGGAGAAAGGCGATATGTGCCGTCCGGATATTTTAAACGAAATGGAAAAGCTGGAAGTGTTCCTCAAGGCAAACCACCCCGCTATTGGAAACATTGTTTCTTTTACTGAATTTGTAAAGCGTATGAATCAGGTGATGCATGCGAATGCAGGAATGGAACACAACAGGATGGAAGCGGCAGGAGAATCGGGCAGCAGTGCAGGTGAGTCGGCAGAAAGCGTTGATAGCTTCTTTGATGAAGAGAATTCTCCGGCTGCCGAAACCGCTGGAGAATCTGTTGACAGCTTTTTTACCGAAGATGCCATGGACGTTATTGCGGAAGATGCAGCTGGTGATGACCTATCGGCAAACGCGATGCAAAATCCTGCACCGGAATCATATATGCACTACCGCAATCAGCAGCTTTCTGCGGAAGAAACTCTTGCACTTTTTACCGCAGCGTATGCTTCTGCAAATAAAAGTGAGCTTACGGTAACTGAATTTGTCGAGGCGCTGAGGCGGCAGCTGAACTACCGTGGAGCAGCCTTTTATGAAATACCGGCTGATACTGCAAAGTACCCTGTCAGCACTAAAGAGGAACTGAAAAATATTATTACCCAGTATTTACTGTTGTATTCAGGTTCATTAGATGCATTATTGGACGAAAATCTTGAACCCCGTGTCAGCCGGATGCAAATTGTTATGCGTACCCACGACACTGGCAAGATAAAAGCAGTAATTGAAGATGCTGAAGCCTTTGCTGCCGCACATTTTCCGGAAGGATATACGCTGCAAGCCGCAGGATTGGGAGAAATGGAAGTAGCGATGACTGCTATGATTATTTCGAGTCAGATATCAAGTTTGGTGCTGGCCGTTGCGATTGTCTTTATTATTCTTGCATTGTTTTACCGCTCTCCGCTTGCCGGTATTATCGGAGCAATTCCTCTTGGCGTGTCCATACTGCTCAACTTCGGTATTATGAGCCTTACGGGTATAAATCTTGATATGGTAACAAGTTTAGTCGCAGCAATCGCAATCGGTATCGGTATTGATTATACCGTTCACTTTATGAACAACTATCACCAAGAGCGGCTGACAAATACCGATCTTATACAGGTTACGCTCAATACGCTGCGGCATTCCGGCAAGGGGATTGCGGTGAATGCGTTTTCAGTAGGCTGCGGATTTTTGGTGATGTGTTTTTCAAACTTTGTAGTACTCAGGTTTGTCGGTTTCTTAGTTGCAGTGGTTATGTTTACCAGCTCTCTTGCTTCATTAACGATACTGCCTGTTGTATTAAATATGTTTAAACCTGCATTCATGGCGAAACAGCATACCGCAAACGGTGTGTGTGCGTCCAAAGGAGGAAAAAATGAATAAGTCATGGTTAAAAAAATGGTATATGCTGTGTATTCTTACGGTATATTGTATCACTGGGGTATTTACTGAAGACGGTACTGCTATTGTACAAAAGTCGCTCGATGTAAAACGTCCGCTTTTTACTCACAGTGCAGTAAAAATTCTATTGACTGATTCCAGTGGTAGCACAGAAGAACAGCTATTGGAAGAATGGGCAAAAGATTCAGGCGATAAAACCGGCGCAGCGGTTATTGTATTCCGTAAACCTGCATCGGTAAAAGATACCCGTTTCTTACAGATTGTGAACAAAGACCGTGCGAATGATAAATGGATTTATCTGCCGTCGCTGCGTACTGTCCGACGAATTGCCGGTGCAGAAGGTGCAAAATCCTTTATGGGCACCGATGCGGACTATGATGATCTTGAAACAAGAAAAATAGAACAAGACACGCATACCCTACTGGGAGAAGAGGCGGTAGATTCATACCAGTGCTGGAAAGTTGAATCCGTACCGGTTGATCCGAAAAGCAGCCGCTACTCAAAAAAAATTGCCTATATCGACAAGGCAACATCCGTACCGGTGAAAGCGGAAATGTACGATAAAAAAGGCAAGCTGTTAAAAGTGCTCCATATTAAAAAACTTGAGCAAAAAGAGGGGTATTGGATCCCGATGAAAACCCAGCTTAAAAATGTACAGACAAACCATGCAACGGTGCTTGAAATTTTGAAAATTGAAATTGACAAACCGGTTAATGAGAAACTCTTTACCCAAAACTTTTTAAATACCGGCAGGCTCTAACCCGTGATAACACGGGACTGTCCGAAGATACACGTGTTCTGGCAGCCCCGTGTTTCCGGCAATGATACTATTTGCATACATACACAGGAGCATACAATGAAACAAAAGACGATATTTTTTTTATTGGTCTTGGCGTGTACCGCATTGAACGGCTTTGCACAAGATTCTTTTTTTGATGGCAGCAGCACTGAACTTTCCGAAACAACGCCGGAATCTACGGACTTTTTTACCGATGATTCAGGAAGCACAGGCAGTGCAGGCAAGAGCGAATTTTCCGGCTTTGCCCGTCTTGGCATACGCATGTATCCTCACAATGAGCTAAAACGCACGGCTGCCGTACCGGAGTTCGGCGTTCACTATAAATATAACGGCTCAAAAACTGAACTTGATGTGCAGCTTACATGCAATGCACGAACATTTCCAGACTATCCGCTTGATTTACTCAATGAACTTACCATGCGGGCGTATCTCGGTGACGTTGTATTATCTGCCGGAAAGATGAAGGTAGTATGGGGTCGCGGAGATATGCTGCACGTACTCGATCCGTTTAATGCAAATGATTTTACCGATTTTACGATCCCTGACTACATTGATCGGAGGATTGGTGAACCTATGGTGCATATTGCATATAATGCACCTATTCCGCTTAGATTGGAAGGTGTGTGGACACCAATCATGACTCCCGACCGCTTTGCAAAAGAGGGAGTCTGGGCGCCTCGCCGGCTTGAAACATCACTGGATACAATTATAAAAGGGCTTCCGGCACCATACCAATCACTATTATTACCGAAAGTACATACAGACATACTCCCTGCAATGCAAAACATGCTGCCTGATACCCGTCAATTACAGTATGGTCAGTACGGCTTACGGCTTTCCGGTTCTGCAGGGCCGGTTGATATGGCAGTGCAATACTACTACGGACATTATAAAACTCCATCATTTGCTATGAACAACATACTAACTGCTGCCGGAACGAATAAACCTATGCGGAATTGGGCATCGTATGATCAAGTGCATATTTTCGGTGCCGATTTAGGGGCGGCAATCGGGTTCCTTAATCTTCGTTCAGAATGTGCCTACTATATGACAAATGATACGGCAGGTGATGATCCTGCAGTACACAACAATAGTCTCCAGTGGCTGCTTGGTTTCGATATGGATATTCCGCTGCATAATCTCAATATAAATGTACAGAATATCGGTTCATACACTATCGGTTTCAACAAAGTTAAGGATAATATTAACAATAAAAAAATTGATATGGATTGGAACACCGCGGAAAAATCTACCAATAATAAGCTTGTATGTAAAATATCAGATTCATGGCTGCATAACACCTTAGAAGATTCTGTCACCGTTATCTGGGGCATCGAACACAATGATGTTATTGTTATGCCTCGAATCAAGTATAAAATTAAAGATGACTTTTATGTGGAAGGTTCCGGCGGCTACGTGTATGCTCAAGACAAAAAAAGTGAATTTAGCCCATGGAAAAACAACCACTTTGTGCAGCTTGGTTTTGAATATACGTTTTAGGATACAGGTAGATCACTCCATATTTTCGGTTGTAGCCGGTCGTTGTAATGAACTCGCCCTTAAAATACAACAGTTGAACAAAATATGAATTTTGGAAACTGTTGTATTGATGCGCGAAAAGCGCACACGTTAATAGTCAAGTTTGCTTTGCAAATTTGACCGGTCAATACCGACATGGACGGCATCATTAAAAAATATACAAAGATGTACATTTTTCCGGTTAGATTTAACGTGATGCAATGCGGTCTCTTGACGGGTGGCTGCTTTACCGCTAGAATTTTACGCTATACCTCGCGTTAAGGAAGTAAAAATGGATATTATTAAGCGCAACGGTGAAAAAGAGGCGTACAATGCCGAGAAAATAGAACTCGCGATGCAGGCGGCTTTTAATAGCGTATCGGATTCAGGGCGTACCGAATCCGATACAAAGACTATTCTCCGCACAATGACGGCGGAGATCGAAGCGGACATTTATGAGCTGAGTAGAAACGGTAACTCGGTGCAGGTAGAGACCATTCAAGACCTCGTCGAAAAAACGCTGATCGAACATAACTTTTATGCCGAAGTAAAAAATTTCATCCTATACCGTGTTGAGCAGACAAAAAAACGCGATGCACGGCACAATATCTCCTCACATTTTTCTTCCTTAGACATACTTCCGCCTCTGACTGCCATTCAGCGTGATTTTCCTGAGGAACAGTATAGCCTCACCTTTCTTTTTCATAAATTTGAATCGTTCCGTAAGGACGGTATGACCGAAGGGGAGCTGTTGGGGATTCTGATAAAGGCGGCTGTTGAATTGACTGCGCAGGAAGCGCCTGCATGGGAATTCATTGCCGCCCGTCTTTTGATGCTTGATTTTTCAACAAAGCTGGCGCACGAGCTTGAAAAACGGAATATTCATTCCTTTTATGAGAAGATAAGCTATCTGGAAGAGAAAGAATTATACGGTGCATACATCCGCGCAGGGTATTCAAAAGAGGAGCTGGAGGAAGCCTACACCTATATCGATGAAACGCGGAATAACCTTTTTACCTACAGCGGGCTTGATTTATTACTGCGCCGGTATGTCATTGCGACACGGGGACACATTCCGCTTGAAACTCCGCAGGAGATGTTTTTAGGGATTGCGCTCCATTTAGCGCTGCAAGAACGGCATAACCGTATGACATGGGTACGCCGGTTTTACCTCATGCTGAGTTCCTTACAGGTTACCATGGCGACGCCGACGCTTTCAAATGCCCGTAAGCCCTATCATCAGCTGTCCTCCTGCTTCATCGATACGGTTCCGGACTCCCTTGACGGGATTTACCGCAGTATCGATAACTTTGCAAAAATTTCAAAATTCGGCGGCGGCATGGGGCTGTACTTCGGAAAAATCCGTGCGGTCGGCGCTCCGATCCGCGGTTTTCAAGGAGCGGCTGGCGGCGTTATCCGGTGGATAAAACTTGCAAATGATACGGCTGTTGCAGTTGATCAGCTCGGCGTCAGGCAGGGATCGGTAGCAGTATACTTAGACGTGTGGCACAAGGATGTTCCCGAGTTTCTTCAGCTCCGTACCAATAACGGCGATGACCGTATGAAAGCGCATGATGTATTTCCGGCGCTCTGCTGCCCCGATTTGTTTTGGCGTATGGCCGAACAGGATATTGAATCGTCATGGTATCTTATGTGCCCGCATGAAATCTTAACGGTGAAAGGATATGCGCTCGAGGATTTTTACGGTGAGGCATGGGAGCAGCGCTACCGCGACTGTATCAATGACGGGCGTATTTCAAAACGGGAAATCCCGTTAAAGGAATTGATCCGGCTGGTGCTCAAATCGGCGGTGGAAACGGGTACCCCCTTTATTTTTAACCGTGATCACGCAAACCGTGCAAATCCGAACGGCCATAAAGGAATGATCTATTGTTCAAACCTGTGTACGGAAATTGCGCAGAACATGAGTCCGATTGACACCGTAACAACCGGCATAGAGACACAAGAAGGAGAAACCGTTGTTGTAACGGTAACAAAACCCGGAGATTTCGTTGTCTGCAATCTCGCTTCGCTCGTGCTCGGCAATATTGCTGTTGAGGATGATGACGCATTGGCAGAGGTTGTGGAGTCGGCGGTACGCGCCTTAGACAATGTGATTGATCTCAATTTTTATCCGGTGCCCTATGCGAAAATTACCAACGAACGGTACCGTGCGATAGGGCTGGGAGCATCAGGTTATCATCATCTGCTTGCCCGCCGCCGTATTGCGTGGGAAAACGAAGAGCATATCCGCTTTGCCGAAAACCTTTTTGAGCGGATTAATTATCATGCAATAACGGCCAGTATGCGTATTGCGGCGGAAAAGGGTGCATACCGCTTGTTTGAAGGCAGCGATTGGCAAACCGGCGCCTATTTTGAAAAACGCGGCTATCAGAGCGAATGCTGGCAGCAGCTCAGAAAGCAAGTTGCGGAAAAAGGTATGAGGAACGGGTATCTTTTGGCAATAGCGCCGACAAGCTCTACTTCGATTATTGCAGGCACTACGGCCGGCATTGATCCTATTATGAAACGTTACTTTTTGGAAGAGAAAAAAGGCTCGCTGATGCCGCGTGTAGCCCCGTCCCTTTCGCTTGAAACATACTGGCTCTATAAAAATGCGCATACAATCGATCAGCTATGGAGCATCCGCGCAGCGGGCGTACGGCAGCGCCACATCGATCAAGCGCAATCAATGAACCTCTACATCACCAATGAGTACACGTTCAGGCAAGTGCTCAACCTTTACCTTGAAGCGTGGAAACAGGGCATTAAGTCAATTTATTATATACGGAGCCGCGCCCTTGAAGTTGAAGAATGCGAGAGCTGCAGCTCGTAATAGTTATGGGAATCTCTCATTTAATAGCGGTACGACAGCCTCACGCTGATACGGCGCCATAGAATGTCGGTTAGTTCAACGCCTCTATCGGCCCGTGCAAAGTCGATGGTATAAGCGCCTCCCAGAGAAAAATTCCGGTAATTGATTACTCCGCCGAAAAGCCATCCGATATTACTGGAGGCTTTTCCGACCGTTGTCGTGCCGCCCGGATATTGCGTTTTATAAGTTTCATACTCTCCCACAAGACCGGTTTTGGCGGTAAACGATTCGATCGGATTAGTGATAAAGCCGAAGCCGATAACAAGAAATATTGAAGACTACAAAAATGCAGAAATAAAAGTCCTGTTGCCGGAAGAATTTATCGGAATGTTCGAATACGGATAAGAAGATTTCTAACACGCCAATGGCGCATTTTTATAAAAAGACTGGAAATTATGATATAATTGCGATATTATGATGAATAAAAT
>CAJPOL010000068.1 GCA_905372265.1 uncultured Treponema sp.
CTGAACATGCTCCATAAAGTAGCGCTTAATATCGTGCGCATATACAAGCGGGAAAGTCAATCAAAACTGGCTTTGAACGGCATTATGTTCCGCGCTCTTATGAATCCTCACGACTTATTACCGCTTTTAGACAAAAATTGATTTCCGTGAATGGCAAAAACTTGTTACTGCTTGGAACCACCGCCCTCCGTGGCGAAGAGCGCAAAGAACGCGGAGAAATCAATCGCCGCAGATTTGCCCCTATGCTGCATGTTTCGCCCTTATCGCATATTGTCTAAGCATCGCGTATTATGGTAATCTGCTCATAGACCATAAGTCAAGGAGCTTATATGCGTGCAGTCGATGTTATCATGAAAAAGCGGGGCTTTAAGCAGACAGGCGGAGCTGCTTTGTCGCGGGAAGAAATTGCCTTTTTGGTTAACGGATATGTCTCAGGCGATATTCCCGACTATCAAATGGCTGCATGGCTGATGGCTGTTTATTTTAACGGCATGACCTTTGAAGAAACCGCCATCCTTACCGATGTGATGCTGCATTCCGGATCCGTTATGGATTTATCGGGCATTGAAGGCCCCTTTGTCGATAAGCATTCAACAGGCGGCGTCGGTGATAAAATCTCCTTACCCCTTGCCCCTATTGTTGCTGCCTGCGGCGTGAAAGTACCGATGATGAGCGGCCGTGCGCTCGGTCATACGGGCGGAACGCTTGATAAACTGGAATCGATTACCGGCTATAAAACAGGCCTCAGCGCCGAAGAATTTAGAACCTATATTAAGCAAACAGGCTTCGCAATGACGGGACAGACAAAAGAGATTGTTCCTGCCGATAGGCTTATCTACGCATTGCGCGATGTTACCGCCACAGTGGAATCCGTTCCGCTCATCACGGCGAGTATCTTGTCCAAAAAAGTTGCCGAAGGAGCAGATGCGCTCGTGTTCGATGTAAAATGCGGAACAGGCGCCTTTATGAAAACCCCCGAAGAAGCCGAAGCTCTTGCAAAGAGCTTAGTCGGTACCGGTACCGCCATGGGAAAACGTGTTATCGCCCTTATCACCGGTATGTATGAACCGTTGGGAAATGCGGTCGGCAATTTCTTGGAAATGGAAGAAACCTATAACGTATTAAACGGCGCCGGCCCTTCTGATGTAACCGAGCTCACCATGCAGTTGGCAGGATGGATGCTTGTACTCGGCGGAAAAGCGGCTTCCAAGGAAGAGGGTATGCAGAAAGCTCAAGAAGCTGTCCGCAGCGGTAAGGCGAAAGAGCTCTTTTTGGAAAATATCGCATTGCAAGGCGGCAATCCTGAACGTTTTACAGCGGAGTGCGGCGTGCGGCGCAGCGCATATACCTGTTCCGTCACGGCGGAACAAAACGGCTTCATTGAAAGCATTGACGCATACCAAGTCGGTATTGCAGGCGTAAACCTCGGTGTAGGGCGCAATAAAACAAGCGATGCCGTGTGTCCCGATGCAGGTATTATCTTCCATAAACATGCAGGAGATGCCGTTAAAGTAGGCGATAGTATTATGGACGTATACGGAAAAGACAATAGCTGTTTGAGCGCAGCAGCCGGAATACTCCGATCCGCTGTGCACTATGCTGCAACTCCGCCTCGTAAGCCTCCCCTGATCTTTAAGGAAATTACCTCCGCCGATGCGTAAGCGGAAGAACAAAAGCATATGAGATGGAATAAAACCGAAATAGAGCCGGACATTGTCCGTTCAATGGCAAAACAATACGGATGCAGTCCGCTCGCCGCCTCAATTCTTCTCAGACGGGGAATCGTTGAAGGCAGCGATGCCTTTTTTTATCTTGAAAATGATGTACGCTATACATACAGTCCGTTTTTATTTAAAGATATGGAAGATGCCGTCGATCGAATCCTTGAAGCAAAAGAAGAGGGCGAGCGGGTCTTAATTTTCGGCGACCGCGATGTTGACGGCATTACAGCCGTTACCGTTCTGTACGAAGCGCTGACTGAACTGGGGATTGAAACGTCATGGCGGATTCCAACGGGCAATGATCCGTACGGATTAACCTGTGAAGCAGTCGATGCTCATGCTGCCGAGGACGGCTCCTTGATTATCACTGTAGACTGCGGTATTTCAAATATCGAAGAAATTGCCTATGCGCAGAAAAAAGGCATCGATGTCATTGTTATTGACCACCATACGCCGCAAGATACGCTCCCTGATGCAGCCGTCATTATCAATGCAAAAGTTCCCGATTCAGGATATCCCCATGATCATCTTTCCGGCTGTGCGACCGCGTGGAAGGTCATTACCGCGGTGCGTTTCGGCCTGCACGATCTTTATAAACAGGAGATATGCCTGCTGAATGTCCGGCCGGTGAACGATGCTTTTGCTGTGGAAGCAATACGCCTCGTCAATTTGAGGGAGACAGCGCGAATTTCCGAAACGCTTATAGCCGGTATGGTTCCCTTTTCCGACACCAGACTCAAGGATTTCTTACAAGGACAGCATATTTTTGTATGGGATAAAGACCTCCAGCTTAAACAGCTTGAAAAAATATTCGGCACTTCCGTTGAGTTTTTTGTTACGGACTTTCGGCCCGATTGCGCACAGTATTTCCCGCAATTTGCAGACATGAGCCTTTTACGGTTAAAAAATTTATCCCGCATCGGAAAATACAGCGAGACGCCGCTTTCGGAAATAGACGGCTTTTGTAATTTTTTTATCACCGTTATCCGGCAAGCCCGCCGTTTATACGGCGAAAAGGAGCAAAAAGAGCTGCAGCTGGTAGCGCTTTCGCTCTTGGCGGATATGATGACACTTGACGGAGAAAACCGTATTCTGGTCAAGCAAGGCGTAGCGGCCATCAATGCATCGCCGCGCTCCGGACTTGCCGAATTGATGAGCAAACAAGGGCTGATCGGCAAGCAAATCGGTACGGAAGACATTGCATGGAATGTAACGCCCGTCATTAATGCAGCAGGCCGCATGGGAAAACCCGAAACGGCAATCAAACTCTTTCTCGAAAAAGACGGAGCTGCCCGTGCCGCTCTCTCCCAAGCCATTATCACGATGAATGAGGAACGGAAGGAGCTCGGCAAAAAAGGATGGCGGATTGCGGAGCCGATTGCACGGGAAAGTCTTCCGCTGTATGGACAAAAGTTAGCGGTCGTGGTCAGCGGCGAATTGCACCGCGGTATCACCGGCATCCTCGCAAACAATCTTGCATCAGCCTTGAATGTGCCGAGCATGGTTCTGTGCCTGATGGAGGACGGTTCGGCAGTCGGTTCGCTGAGGGCGGCGCGCAATTACCGCGTATTGTCCCTACTGGAAGCCTATCCTGAGTTCTTCCTTGATTACGGCGGCCATGCATTTGCAGCCGGTTTCAGCTTGATGCAGGAACGAATTCAGCCTTTCTTGCAAAAAATACAACAGTATGCCGGTACGATTGAATTCGATAAAGATACGGAAAACCCGCCGGCAGCTATCGATGCGGAACTGCCCCATGCCTATCTTACCCCTGAACTGTTGACCCTTATCGATTCTTTCGAGCCGTACGGCGAAGGGTTTCCGCAGCTGCTGTTCCTTGCCAAAAATATGAAAATCACAGCAGCATCGATCATGGGGAAAACGCTGCCGCAGCATCTGCGTCTTACCCTTGATTGCGGCGCTTACAAATGGGCGGCAGTCTATTGGCAGGCGGCGGAAAAACTCAATACCGAATTTAAAATCGGCGATAGCGTCGATGCAATCTTTACAATCGGGCGCAATACGTTTAACGGCAACACCATTCCCCAAATGACCATTCAGGATATGCAAAAAAGCGGGCATACCGCATAATCAGACAAGGAGCTTTTTGTGATTGATAACCGAACGATTCTTGCCCGTAAAAAATTGTTTAATGAGGCAGGCGATACCGAAGTCCGTCTGCGCAGGATGATAGCAGGCAATACAACGAATCTCAATGACTTCAATAATATGAAGTATACGTGGGTCAGCGAATGGTACCGGCAAGCGATGAACAACTTCTGGATACCGGAAGAAATCAACATGAATACCGACGTACAGGATTACCGGAAACTGTCAGCGCCGGAAAAAACAGCGTATGATAAGATTTTATCCTTCCTCATTTTTTTAGACAGCATTCAAACGGCAAACTTGCCGAACGTCGGCCAATATATTACTGCAAATGAGGTAAACCTCTGTCTGACTATTCAGGCCTTTCAAGAAGCGGTTCATTCGCAGAGCTACAGCTATATGCTTGATACGATCTGCTCCCCCGACGAACGCACCGCCATTTTATATCAGTGGAAAGACGATGAACACTTACTCAAGCGGAATAAATTTATCGGCGATTTGTATAATGAATTTCAAGACGATAAAAGCGCCATCGCCCTGCTGAAAGTAGCCGTTGCAAATTATATTCTGGAAGGGGTCTATTTTTATTCAGGCTTCATGTTCTTCTATAACCTTGGCCGGAATAATAAAATGCCCGGCTCCGTGCAGGAAATCCGGTATATCAACCGTGATGAAAACACGCATTTGTGGCTCTTCCGCTCCATTATCCGTGAGTTACAAAAGGAAGAACCTCAGCTTTTTACCGCCGAAAACAACGCCTTGTTCCGCAGCATGATTCAGGAAGGATGCGAACAGGAAATCGCATGGGGACACTATGTTATCGGAGACGACATTCCGGGTCTTACCCGTCAAATGGTTACGGACTATATCCGGTATCTTGGAAACCTGCGCTGTGAAAACCTCGGATTCGAGCCGCTCTACGAAGGCTACCGTTCGGAGCCCGCCTCTATGAGCTGGGTCAGCCAATACAGCAATGCAAACCTCATTAAAACCGATTTCTTTGAAGCAAAATCAACCGCCTACGCAAAATCATCCGCGCTCAAAGATGATTTATAAGACCTTTTATATATAAGGAGGGGGAAGTCTCCCCCTACGCTTCGGCTTCCTGCATGAACCTGCCGAAACATTTCGGCAGCCTGTATCTTGAACCGGTGTTTTTTCCTCACGGTCAAAAACCGGCATCTGCTGTTTCTACGTTCAAGCAGGCGATCCTCCGCTACCCCCTCTGTATCGTTTTATCTTCATGCCGCTTTGTATCAAGCGGAGTAAACGGGTTGCAGCATTGACATATAACTCTTCAGCCCGTTCCAGAGCCTCCTGTAAACTCATCGGAGAATCAACCAGCGGCATAATACTCTCTATACCGTATTCATAGAGGGCTTCGGCCCCTTCGCCGATAGAGCCGGTAATCATTACAGCCGGTATACCCCGCGCTTTACAGCGTTTACCGATACCGCTCGGAACTTTTCCTAAGATGGATTGCCCATCTGCACAGCCTTCACCGGTTACCACCAGATCAACACCATCAAGCAATCGGTTAAATTGCATAAGCTCAAGAATGGTTTCGAGGCCTGATTGCAATGGAGCGTTAAGAAAAATATGAAAGGCAGCCCCTAAACCGCCTGCAGCCCCTGCTCCGGTTATACTATCGGCATTGATACCTGTTACCGTATGCAGCAGCTGTGCATAGCTGCACATACCGCATTCAAGCTGTTCTAGTATTTCAGGTGTAGCGCCTTTTTGTTTACCGAATGTATAGACTGCACCGTTTTTGCCGGTAAGCGGATTATTTACATCGCAGAGTATCCTAATATCGCACTCAGCAATGGCCGGATGCAAAGCACTGGTATCAATAGCTGCTGCACGTATCAGGTCTGCTCCGGTACCGGTTAAAGGCTGTCCCGCTTTATCAAAGAATTGTACTCCCAATGCTCGAAGGGCGCCCATACCGCCGTCATTGGTAGCGCTGCCGCCGAGACTGATATATAGTGTGCGGCAGCCTTTTTCAAGTGCATCCCGTATCAGCTCCCCTGTTCCATAAGACGTAGTATGTAACGGATTACGTTGAGACGGCGGTACCAATGGCAGACCGGAAGCAGCGGCCATTTCAATAATAGCGCAGTTACCGCCAAATGTACCATAGATTGCATCTACCGGCTCCGCAAGAGGGCCGGCTACACGGACGGTTTCATACCGCCCGCCGGTTATCTGTACTACTGCCTCTACCGTTCCTTCACCTCCGTCTGCAATAGGAATGCCGATTACTTCACAGCCGGGGAAAACGCTGTATGCTGCCTGTTTAAATAATTGGCAAATACGTTTTGAGGATATACTTCCCTTAAAAGAATCTGAAGCACAGAGGAATTTCATATTGAAACCACCGCATTCCGTTTAACGGATAAAAATAAGTGAAGCAATATAGACAGTGACAATTGCTGTAATTCCCATTATTGCTGTTACGCCCGTTTGACACTTATAAGCCGTTTTTGTATTCATATCAGAAAACTGTGAAACTACCCAAAAATATGAATCATTTGCGTGAGATACCGTCATGGAACCGGCGCCTATCGCCATAATGATCAAAACCCGTGCAAGCGGTGTTGTAAATCCCAAGGCAGGCATCAGCGGTGCAACCATAGCGGAAATGGTTTGCGCCATTGTCAAGGCAGCTCCGGTTTTCTCCAAGATAGTACCGATAATCGTTCCTGCTAAAATAACAATACCGATATTTGCAAGAATACTGCCGAATCCGTTTTTTACGGTTTTAATTACTTCTTCCGCCGGTATACCGCACACCAGACCAACGATAATAGCAATAATGGTAAGTACCAAAAAAGGATGCTGATTAAACTTAGAAATTGCAATAATCATCGCAATAACTGCGACAATAATAACGGTGAAAATAACAGCGCCAGACATAGTGTCCTCCTATTAAAAAGTTTTACGCACATTCGCAACGAAGTGAGAACGTGCATCATAATATTAATCATACGTCCGCCGATCAACGGAGAGGTTGCTTCAACAAAATCTTGAGCAAATTTTGAAAAGTCAGGGATATTTTTAATATCCGGATCGTTACAAATCAACACAGTCTCCTGTTCCTAAATAACAGCTTGCTATATCGGGATATTCTGCTGCTATTTCTTGTACTAATTGACCTGAACAATGATTAAAACCTATTACTGATAGACCTAATTCTTTCATAATGCGGAAACTTTCACGAATCCGCAGTGCATCGGCTTCTATTAAATGCGTACCGCCGAAAACTGCATAAATCGGTTTGCCGGTTTGTTTATATACTGATGTTAGTATATTTACTATTCCCGGATGACTACAGCCTACAAGAACAATAGTTCCTTTTTCTTCTTCAAGAACAAGGCATATTTCATCGTTGAACGGATCGCAGCGCCATTCATTACCGTTTTTTATGCTAAATCGCTCAGGTATATGCTCGAATATATGTGTCCGTTGAAAATTGCTCATTACGAAGCACTGTCTGCTAAGGGGTAAAATATGCTCGCATATTTGATGTTCTATATTATGCTGTTTCAGCATTGTTTCGCTAAAACCTGTGCCCAAGTAAGTAGAGACGATGCCGTTACGTTCATACTTTTCCTGAAAGAAACCGTGACCCGTTACAAGAGGACAGGTAAGACCGTGTTTGACAAAGTAAGGATAACCGCCTGCATGATCGTAATGACCATGACTACATACTGCATAATCGGCCGTCTCTATCTGAATACCGAGTTTACGGGCATTAGCTACCGTTGAACGGCCTGCACCAAAATCAAAAAAAAGCCGCAGTGTGCCGGTCTGAATAAAAAACGATAATCCGTGTTCTGCGATCAGACCTTTATGGCTGCTTGGAAGATTATCCATAACTGTTATTAATCTCATCTGCCGCTCCTCCTGCTGTAGCTGTATTAATTATCAGTATATCACGGATACTCCGGCGCTGCATTGTGTTTCAGCCCAATAATGTTATAGTTAATTTGTAAAAATGCGATAATGTACATCGGTAACCATCGGCTAAACATATTTGCAGCGGATGCATTGTCCTCTAAAACCGGATTCAGTGAGCTTCTTTTTCGTATCCCCCGAAATAATTACAGATAGCGGTACGGCACCATAGCTTTGCGCAAGCGCTGCAAATAATGCCGTAAGCTCATATATTGATTATATTAACAAAGCAGCTTCTACTCAAATAGCAGTAATGCGTATGCTTGACTTATGTACATAGTTTTTGTATAGTCGTTGTCGTGAAACGTAATAGGGACTTTATTTATCTTGATACCTTTGTATGGGATACAGAGAAAAACGAGATGAATAAAAGAAAACATCACATTTCTTTTGAGCTTGCCATAAGAGTTTTCAATGACCCGTTATTGCTTACGAAAGCTGACCTGAATCATTCATTGCAAGATGAAACGCGATGGAATAATTTAGGTTTATTGAATGGAAATATTATTTTATTCGTCGTTCATACAGAACAAAACGGATTGACAAGAATTATTTCCGCGCGAAAAGCAACTAAAAAAGAGGTGAAGGACTATGAAACAAATGCAAAAAGAATACAAAACTATTGATTTTCCGCCCTTAACAGAGGAGCAAAAAAAAGAACTTAAACTGCTGGATAAAATGCCCGATAGCGAGATTGATTTATCTGATAGTCCGGAAACGGATTTTTCAAACGCTCATTTTTATTACATTCAATCTTTAAAAATGCCGAAGACCTATATACACACAAAAATTGACAATGATAATCTTGCATGGCTTAAAAAGGACGGTAAAGGCTATCAAGCGCGGCTTAATAATGTTATCCGTTGGGCACGGCTTAATAATTGTCCTATCGCACAGATGTAAAGTATGATTATGAAAAAAGTTTTTATTCGTGCAAAGGGTTTTAATACCCCGTCGCTTTGTATTGGGGGTGTTGCTTGTGCCGGTGAGTACAATACGATCCCCGTGAAAGACTGATAATCGCTATCTTTTTTACCGTCATAGTTTTCCGCTGCTACTCATCTGCGGCATATTTAATCTTCTCCAATGCTTATCTCCCTATTTATTTTTGTGCCCAGTTTTCCAGTGATAAGTTTTCTATCTTTGAAAAATGTTTCGTGTTATTTGTAACTAAGGTCATATTCATACATAATGCTGTAGCTGCAATCAGTAGATCCATATCAGCGAGACATTGTCCTTTCTTTTCCTGTTTTGCTTTGATGTTACCAAATACTTCAATAATTCCTTGATGGAGTTCGATAATCGGAAAAATATTTCGTATATGATTGACTGCAATCATACTTTTTTCAGGGTATTGCGATTTATATGCACCATAAATTAATTCACCTAATGTAATAACTGATATAGACATAGGAATATTCTTGTTTTTTTGTAGCCAACCATTTACGATAGGATTTCCTTTTCTCGAATAGATAAGAATATCGGTATCAATCAAATAAGTCATTCAGATTCCCTCTTGCTGAAGTATTTATTCTGGAATTTCTTATTTCGGATACGATTTCTTCTGCGCTTCGATCATCTCCCCAAGAATCATTTAATGCGAGAAATGCATCAACTGCGGTCGTCGGAGTTTCCTGTGGATCCGCTGCTTTTTCCTGCAAAATCGTTATAACATGCTGACTTATCGAATGATTTGCTAATTTAGCATTCATACAAAGCCAGTTATACAATTGTGCATCTATATCCCGTACTTGAATATTTGGCATAGTAGGCCTCCATACATTCCTCATTATACCTATTCACATAAAATTTTCTATTGTACTTTCTCAGCCTTATCCTTTCGCTGATAAAGCCATCAAATAGAATGAGTAATGCCGGAGAATAGACGGGATTTAGCGG
>CAJPOL010000069.1 GCA_905372265.1 uncultured Treponema sp.
GAAAATTGAACAGATGACCTTTACAAAAATCTTTGCGGTCTTTGCGTGCTCTGCGTTTAATAAAATAAACCGCAAAGGGCGCTAAGACCGCAGAGGGAATTGGGGAAAATTGAACAGATGACCTTTACAAAAATCTTTGCGGTCTTTGCGTGCTCTGCGTTTAATAAAATAAACCGCAAAGGGCGCTAAGACCGCAGAGGGAATTGGGGAAAATTGAACAGATGACCTTTACAAAAATCTTTGCGGTCTTTGCGTGCTCTGCGTTTAATAAAATAAACCGCAAAGGGCGCTAAGACCGCAGAGGGAATTGGGGAAAATTGAACAGATGACCTTTACAAAAATCTTTGCGGTCTTTGCGTGCTCTGCGGCTTTCTCTTTAATTGAGTGCAAGGTATGCTGATCTCCGCTTCTACCGGATAGTGATCCGACAGGAATACGCCATTACAGCTGTCTTTCCAAAGTTTACACACAGAGGACTGAAACCCTCCGCCGGCAAAAATATAATCTATTTTTACCGGCGGAAGTCTTCCGAAATTGTGAAAGGTGCCGCCTGAATCCGCAGTGATATCGGTGAGGCTTAAGCCTTTTTTTGCCGCTTTTTCATTGATACGCAGTTCGGCGGCTGACGGTTCCGCATTAAAATCTCCCATCAGAATAAACGGCAGCTCATCCGTTTCGCAATCCGCTTTGATAGTTTCTAAAATCTGTTCAACGGCTTGCTCCCGTGCCGGCGCTCCTTCGTGATCGAGGTGAGTGTTGTACACGCGGAATCTATTATGCGTACCGTCTTCAAACACGGCGGAAATACACGTGCGCGGGCAAATACTTTGCTCCGCATACCTGCTTCCTGCAATACGGGGCGTAGGCGAAAGCCAAAAGGTCGAAACGGAATGCAAATTGTACCGTAGTTTACGGTAGGCAAGCATGACATGCTCCCCTTCCAAATCGGCCTCCCGCCCATGCCCGACACAATAGTAATCGGTAAAAGTTTCTTTCAGCCACTGCGCAATATGCGGCAGCACTTCCTGAAATCCGATAATATCCGGCTGATACGCAATTATTGACTCGGTTATCAACTGCTTGCGGCGGGCAAAGGCATTGTGTCCGTCATCAGGATTATCATACCGTATATTGAATGTAACAATCTTCATACCGTTACCGCCTTCATAGGTTTATTTTTTCCGGATTAACAGCGTTATCAGCTCATACGGCTTGACGGGCACCGATATAACCCCTTCTTTCCATGCTTTTAAGGGATTTTCCATCAGATCGGCTTCGCACCACCGATACCGTTCCGCCCAACTTTCATGCAGTTTGAGCGAAACACGTCCGCGGCTTCCTGCGTATTCATGGAAGCGGACCACAACCGCATCGGAATCTTCCGCCCATTTAATGCAATCAACGAACACATTGGGATTGGTAAGACTGATAAAGCTGCCGGTTAATTGCGCCCGTCCCTGCACAGCGGAAAGCGGGTTATTCAGATTAAACGCATACTGTTCCAGTTTTGCATCGATAAAGGTTCCGGTATGCGGCAGCAGGGCATATGTGAATTCCTGTATGCCCTTATCGGCGCTATAATCGGGATAGACCGCGCTTTTGAGTAAACTGATGCGCATAACATTGTCTTTTATATCGTGCCCGTATTTGCAGTCATTCAATAAGGCAAGACCGAAGCCGTTTTCACTGAAATCAATCCATTTATGAGCGGGAGTTTCAAACTTTGCATGTTCCCAAGAAGTATTGCGCGTTACCGGCCGTATTAAGTTTCCATACTGAATGTCATAACGGGCGTAAGTCGCACGGATTTCCGGTATGAACGCCGCTTTGAGGATTTTCTGACTTTCCTGCCAATCAACACGGGTTTTAAAATCGATTCGGGGACTATCAGCATAGACATGAACGGTTTGTTCTATCGTACTCTTGTTGTACTTCCAGCAAAAAGAAATGAGCGCTGCCAGATTGTTTTCAGCTATATTACTTGAAACAAGAGCAGTGATTTCTTCTTTTTTTAAGTCGATGGTGGATTCAAGCTCCCAAGCGTCAAAACAGCGCGGTTTATCTTCAAAAATCTGTAAAATATTTCCGCCGCCGGTTTTTGAAAATACTTCCCGCCGTGCTTTTTTATCATAGAGCGAGCTGATCTGCCCGTGCTCATTCCATTTGATTCGATAGAAAGGACTTTCTACCGTTATTCCGTTGCCGGTTTTTTGTGCGGTAACACGCGGTGCGGTTTCTGTTCTCGCTGAATCTTCATATATCGGATAAAAGGCTAAGGGCGGCATTTTCGGGCAGTATACCATTACTCTGCCGTTTATAACCGCGCTTCGGAGAACGGCTCCCGCTTCATTTTTATACTGCGTCTGTTTTGCCGTTTCAGGCAGCAGCACAAAATCACTGCGCTCGTAGCTTGCACTATTGAATACGGTATATCCTTGCCCGTTTTCTATCAGAGAAGAGCGGCAGGTATGCTGTACGGAAGCCAGCAGCTGTTCCGCTTCGGCATATTCTTTTTTGCTGTCCTCATACACTTCGTGAATGGAAGATCCGGGCAAAATATCATGGAACTGATTACGCAAAATGATTTTCCAGGCCTCATACACCGTTTTTTTATCTTCGCAAGCATCCTGCCGGTATTGTCCCGACAGCACCGAAAGCAGCTCCGTTTCCCGCGCCATAAACTCCATACGGCGGTTCATTTTTTTTGTATAGGCTTGAGATGTGTACGTACCGCGGTGGAACTCTAAATACAGTTCTCCGTCCCAAACCGGCAGATAGCCGTGCAGTTTGTTTGCCGACACGGTTTTATGCAGCCGATCCAAGAAGCTGCTCAACCGTTCTGTTTTTACATACGGAAGGGCGGGAATCTTATTGAGGCTGCGCTGCCGCTCAAGCATTTCGCGGTTTACGCCGCCGCCGCCGTCCCCATAGCCGTAGGGGATGAACAGACTGCGGTTTAAGTCTTTATTCTGATAGTTATCCCATGTTCCTTTGATAATTGCCGGCCGTGTATCCCCATTATAGGTATAGATAGTCGGAATTTCAGGATGTTCATTTTTTTCGGAACTGGTGATGAATTGGGTTAAAATTTCGGTGCCGTCAATGCCGCGCCAGATAAAGGTGTCATAGGGCATTCGATTGGCATCATTCCAGCTGATTTTTGAGGTAACAAAGGTACGCACGCCTGCTTTGCGTAGAATCTGCGGCATTGCCCACGAATAGCCGAATACATCGGGCAGCCATAAAAAGTCATTGTCATTGTTAAATTCCCGTTTGAAAAACCTCTTACCGTAGAGAATCTGACGGGTTAAAGCCTCACCGGAAGCGATATTACAGTCGCATTCCAGCCACATGGCGCCTGCTGCTTCCCATTGCCCGTTCGCTGCCCGCTTTTGTATGTTTTTAAAGATTTCAGGATAGTCGGTTTTGATGTAATCGTAGAGCTGCGCCTGACTTTGCAGGAAGATGTATTCGGGATATTCTTCCATTAAGCATTCAACGGTACTGAAAGAGCGGGCTGCTTTTTCACGGGTATGACAGAGCCGCCACAGCCACGCGACATCAATGTGGGTGTGTCCGATAAGTGAAATATGAATGTCCGGTTTCCCCTGCCCTTTCATGCACTTATTCAGATAGTCCGCCGCTTTTTGAACGGAAGCGTAAAATTCCGGTGAGCGGGGATTGGTGTAGTCGATCAAGCGGAAAGCTTCCACCAGTTCATTAACAAGCCACTGCTTGTAGGGATTGTCGTTTTCTAAAAGCGGTACCGTTTCGAGGATATTCCGTGCGAAAAAATACAATTCATCGGCAGCTTTATCCAAATAGGCCAATTCCGCCTGCCGTATCTCCATCTTCATATCAGCCGGATAGCCGCCGCCGTTTAAGCCCGACCACAGGCGGAACAAGAGGTGTACGGTAGCGCCGCAATGGGAATCCAAAAAGACTTCACGGTGATTTCCGTCTACCGCCTGAGCATTTTTTCCATTTATGTAAAGGAGGCTTTCAAAATGGCTATTGTTACCGGTTCCCCTGTCGGCGCCGAAGTCAAAAAGAGCAAGCAGACGTTTTCCTTCTTTCGGCTGCGGAAGGCTGACACTGTTTTCCAGCCAGTTGTACACGCCGTATCCTTGCCAGCGGAAGCCTTTTTCCACTATTTGAGTATGCGCGGTATCGGGTTTTTGTTTTCCGACCGTACCGTCGTCTTCATACCACTTAAAATGCTCTATATCTTGAATTTTTTCATAACGGAGCTGTTCGAGCTCATACACAAGGTTATGCAGCCGCTCTTTGTTCTTAAAATCAAAAGCCATACTGTCCTCCAGCTTTCTTAATATCTATGATGTTGAATATATCGGCTATGAGTGAATCATGCAAGAGGAGAGCGCAAGGGCAGCATGGAAGAAAGATTTTCCCCTTATCTTTTTTCACAGATGCCCTATGGTATTAGTTCGATGTTTATGATAGGATGAAAAATATGATCGGCTTTTTTATAAAAAAGAATTTTTTTGACGGTTGGGATAATTTTCTGTCTTTAGCGGTCATCAACATCAGTTGTATGCTAATCCTTTTTTTGACTTTTATGACGCTTAATCTCGTTTCTCCGATACCTGTGCTCTTTTTTATCATTCTGTGTATATTTTTACTGCTAATGGGAATAGTATGCCAAGCCGTTTCCAGCCTAACGGCACGGACAGCAGGATATAAGTCTTTTTCATTTAAGGATATAGGAGACGAAATCAAAAAGACATGGAAACACGGCTCCCTTTTTGCGGCGTTAGAAGCGCTCTGCTGGGTGATCGCCGCCGTCTCCCTTCCCTACTACTTCTCATTCAAAAATTTTTTAGGATTGTTTCTCGGTCTCTGCGTACTGTGGATTTTCCTTATCGTACAGCTTTCGTTATTATGGTTTTTCCCGCTACGGAGTCAGCTTGAGCAGGATTTCCGTAAGTGCATCAAAAAATGTTTTATCCTCTTTTTTGATAACACCGGTTTTACGCTTTTTATGGTTTTATATACATTCATCCTGATTGCACTAACGGTTCCGCTTGCTTTTTTAGCGCCGAATATTTCGGGCATTTTGCTTGCATGGAACAATGCCTTTCGGCTGCGTATGTACAAATATGACTGGATCGAGCAGCATCCCGAAATCCCGATACAAATTGCACGTAAACAAATTCCATGGGAGGAGCTGCTGGAACAAGACCGTGAAACAACCGGCAGCAGAACTATCCGTAACCTTATTTTTCCATGGAAAGATTAAGGGGTACCTGCAAAAAACTCGGTTAGATTTTTAGAGGTTCCCTAAGATCATTTCTATACAGGAGGATATAATGAGTACTCATATCGGAGCAAAACAAGGCGACATTGCCGAACGGATTTTATTGCCGGGAGACCCGTTGAGGGCGAAGTTTGTAGCGGAAAATTTTTTAGAGCATGCTCACTGCTACAATGAAGTCCGCGGGATGTACGGTTTTACCGGTACTTACAAAGGAATACCGGTTTCAGTACAAGGAACGGGGATGGGGCAGCCTTCGCTTTCAATTTATGTGAATGAGCTGTTCCGTGAATACAATGTTCAGAAAGCAATCAGAATAGGAACCGGAGGAGCCCTGCAAAAAGATATTCCGCTGCGGACTCTGATTATCGGTATGAGCGCATCGACAAATTCAGGCCTGAATACCCGCCGCTTCCAAGGGACCCAATTTGCGCCTACTGCCGACTGGGAACTCTTAAAACATGCATATGATGCAGCCGTCCGGCTCGGCTATAAACCGCTGGTCGGAGGCATTGCCTCTTCGGATGTATTCTATGATGAACTTGAAACATGGAAACTGTGGGCTCAATACGGGCTTCTGGCGATCGAGATGGAAGCAGCCGAGCTCTATACGCTTGCTGCACACTATAAACGGCAAGCACTCACCCTGCTGACTATCTCCGACAACATGATCACCCATGAGGAAACGAGCGCTGAAGAGCGGCAAAAGTCATTTACCGCTATGATGCAGACAGCACTTGAAGCAATTATTTCCTAGCAATCCAAAAAAAATAGTAAAGGCGTCTCACAAACAGTTGTAAGACGCCTCTTTACATAACCTATCGCTTTTTAAGAAACTTTAGCGGAAAACAAGTTCCATTTCTTTATTTCTGAAGGCCCGATCTCAAACAACGTCGGTTGAAATTCTTTTTTGACGCTGCCTATTTGTAAACCGGCATACCATTTAAGTGAGCCTTTATGAGACAGAGCAATCCATCCGGTCATTGCACTGTCTTCTTTCACGGAAATTCCAATAGCGGCAGGAAGTTGATAAGCCCCTGTTAGACCCGTCCATAAGGCTCCTGCGATACCGATCTTGGGGGTAACGGATATTTCAGGAGAAACCTCCAAAGAAAGGTTTAAGGCCGTTTTTATTTCCTCATGAGGCGTTTTACTGCCTACATAAAATATTCCATTGGTAACCGCATACGGTTTTGCAAACGGTTTTACAAAGCCTTTCTTAAAGATCTTATCCCAGTTAATGTGAGCGCCGGCGTCAACTCCTCCGCCGTAGATGCCGGTAAAAGACACGACAAAAGAGCTGTCCGGATCACCGGTTACTTTAACATCAATCGGCATCTCAAATGTAACGGGACAAGCGAGCGAAACCGGTATCGGACCGACCGCGAAATTATAATTGTTATCAAATTTATACGGGCCGACGGTTTTAATGTTTTTGGACATCGCTTCCTTGACCGTCAAATCGAGTTCACCGCTGAAATACACACCTGCCATCAAGTCGCTTTCCACATGAGACCATGTAATTGCAAACCGGCCGTATAAGCCTACCGATGTATCCAGCGCGATGTGTTCAAACTCATTCACCTTATCCGTAATCTGCCGAGTAGGCAATGTTATGAGCGGACGGTACATACCGAAGTCATGACTGAGGTTCTTTTTAACGGCATTGTATTCTTCATAGCTTCTTGCAGCAACGGGAACCCCGCCGTTAGCTATTTTCCCTGCATTCCAGCTTGCAAGGGGTAGCGCTTCGGTAATATCAACCGTTTGCGCTCCAGCCAGATCGGAATCGGCAATACTCCGCTGTCCGGTATAGTCCGGAACGCCTGAAACCTTGATATATGTTCCGGACGTGCCGTCAAGAACAAAATCATCATTGGACAATCCGCTCACTGCAGAACGCGCGGTACCGTTCGGTTCGTATTTTGAATAAACGAATTTACCGTCGGGATTTATTCCGATAATCCCTGAAGGATACGCTCCGTTCTCATATTGTTCCGCAATAACGGCAAACATCGCTGTCGTTAAGCGCTCCGGCGAGCTCAACAGAGTAAGATAGACCGCATGTTCAAATCCGCTATGGATTTTTGCAGGTTTATGATACAGGATATCTTCTACGCCGTCTCCGTTTAAGTCGGCATTTTCACCGATACGAAGTGTTATCTGGCGATTACGGTTTCCGGCACCGAACAGCATAACTGAAAATACTATCTTGCTCTCATCAACGGAATCGACGGTAAGGGAGGCAAATTCTTCCGAATCGCGTTTATCGGTATAAAAGGTATCTTCTCCGTCGCCGATTCTTTCGGCATTCGCAAAACGGAGCGCGACTACTGCTCCTTCCATCAAATGTCCGCTTGATGGAGAATCAGGATTATAGAGAAGGCTTCCGCCCATATATGCCTGTCCGGCTAGAAAATGCTGATCTACCGAGCGGGACAGTGTCTGTAAACTACTTGTACCGGCCGGCATCATGGAAAGAGAGCAGGTAATAACCGCTGCGCAGAAGCCTGCAACAAGGATGCCGAGTAATAAAAATTTCTTTTTCATTTTAACCTCCTGTAAAATGAAAGGGACTGCTTAATATATGAAAGCTCATCCCGTTCTAGACGTGTAGTACCTCCGTGTACGTACACTATAATAGTACTGCGCACTTAGTAAGGAGTCAAGCGGGCGGAAAGCACACACAGGCAGGGTACGTTTTTTGATACATACAATATCGAAAAAGGAACTTGTATAATAAAAGTAGACAGGCAAAATGGAGAATATATGGGACGTGTTTATAAGAATTATACGAAGGAGTTAAAAGAGCCGGCATGTAAACTCCTATGTCGCGCACAACTATTATAATTTACCCTCCGCGTTCTTAGCGGTTCTATTTTATTAACCGCCAAGCCCGCAGACAGCAAAGGCTTCCTTAAGACACTTCTTAACGCTTATAATATGCGTAGTACTCTACTTCCATCCATGACGGCATTTTACCTTCATTACCGATGCCGAGATTGCCCATCCAGCCGTTGTAAAGCACTTCATTGGAAAAATACGTCCGCATAAAATCATCGGAAATACTCTGCCCGCCGGTACCGCCTTCTAATCGGGGTTGCTGAGTAACGGTAAAGGAACCTTGAGATGCGCCTCCCGTTGCAGTAGATTCGTCGTAACGGGTATAAGTTGCTGTTAACGGATCGGCAGAATCACGCATGACCTCGTGGGTTTTCCGGTCATTGACATAGTAGACAAACCGCGTTTCGTCCCAATAAAGACCGAGCGTAAAAAAAGTATCGGCGAGAGCTTGTATCGGTGCAGAAGTACCGGCAGAGGGCTTTGACCAATTATGTAAAGATTCTCTGTATTTAGGATGAGTACTCCAATTCCAGCCGTTATGCCAGTGCGTCGTTTGATCGAACCAGCCGTTGTTAGCCGCGCCGCATTCCATAATATCGTACTCGTAGTGGTCTCCATATACCCAGAATGCAGCCCAATGGCCTTGCTGCAAATTCTTGACACGAACCTTTGCTTCAAAATAGCCGTACCGCTTAGGCGCTTTTTCCGAACAGATACTGCCGTTAATCATTTTTTGCGAACCGGCAGGAGAATCACCTGCAGGCGGGCCGCTGTATAGATCGGTAAAGCCGCTGTATTTTTTCTCACCATCTTTCGCAAGGAAAATTGAGTCAGTATCGCGCTGCAGCGTCTTAATCAGCAGCGTGGAGTTCTTGGTTTCGCAGCCGCGGATATCCCACGAAGCCGAGTGCCGTACAGTCGGGGCATTGGGGTCGGCCTCCGGTTCCCATAACCGGTAGAGAGCCTGCGCTTCTTTATCGGATGATCCTGATGCACGGGCAGCCTTGTAGGAGGCATAGTTCGGGTAATTGAGGCCGTTAAAGTGATAGTTAAAATCGTCGGCCGTATCAAGTGTTAACTCGGTGTAGCCCGGCTTGGGGGAATCGGATAAGGAGTTATCATTCAAGTTAATGTATTTTTTTTGACTAAATTCAGCCTGTCCCGCTATGGAAAGCGGTGAAGCGACAGTCAGCTTTGCAACCTTTGTTTGATTGGCGCCGTCTTTGAACGTCAGATACACTGTAGGCGTAACCGTATAATCGTGTACCGGACAGGCAAATTCAATGCGGCTTGTTACGGGCGTAGGCGCGCCGATTTTAACATCAAGGCCGTTACTGCCGGTAAGCGTTACTTGCCAGCTCGCTGCTTCAAGCTGTTCTTTGGTAAAAGTAGACTCTATATCTTTTATTTTGAACAACAGATACGGACGGCTCAACGCTGCAGAGGCTTTAGCTTGGGGATTCCCCATCGTGTCCGTTACGCGGGCAACGGAAAGCTCCTCAGCGGTAATAG
>CAJPOL010000070.1 GCA_905372265.1 uncultured Treponema sp.
GCATAAAATTGTAAACAATTAAAATAGAGAAAAGATACACTGCATGTTCTCTTTCCCCCTACCCCATTAAGCCGTTGAGGTAGTCGCGGCAGATACTGTTTTTCGGATTCTGAAAGAGCTCCGCAGCAGGGCCGTATTCAAGCAATTCTCCGTCATACATGAACGCTGCGATATCGGCAATCCGCTTCGCTTGCGCCAAATTGTGCGTTACAATGGCGATGCCGATATGCTCTTTCAGTTGGAGCAGTAACTGCTCAATCTTTTGCGTATTCTTAACATCAAGCTGAGAACACGGCTCATCAAGGAGGAGGTATTCGGAACCTGCGCTTAAGCTGCGGGCAATGCAGAGCCGCTGTTGCTGTCCGCCTGAAAGCTGCAATGCATTTTTTTGCATATCAACCTCATCAAACAGACCGACCCGTGCCAACAATTCCCGTACCCGCTCATCCAATACATTTTTTTGTTTTAAATCGTTACAATGATACAAAAGCGGCAAACTTATATTTTTATAGACGGAAAACGGAAACGGAGCGGGATTTTGAAAAACCATCCCAATCCGTTTCCGTACCAGCTGCGGATCGGCGGAAAGAATATCAAGATCATCAAGCATAATACTGCCGTGCGCATGGCCGCCCCGCTCCTCCAGCAGGCGGTTGATCGAATAGAGCAGCGTTGATTTGCCGCAGCCCGATGGCCCTATTAAGGCAAGGATTTCATGTTTTTGGACGGTTACAGTGATATGGTGCAGAACGTGTTCCGCACCGTAAAAGACATCAAGATCGGTAAGGCATATCATCGTTTTCTTTCCTCTTTTGCTGAAACCGTGAATTGGAGCGGCCGGTATGGGATCGTACATTGAGGTACGCAGCTACCGCATTAATGCAAAGCACGAGCGCCAGCAGTACAAATGCGGTGGCATAGGCCGATTCCATGTCAATCCCTTCGCTCACCAAAAGGTACAGATGATACGGCAATGCCATCACCGGATCGGTAAGCCGGGTAGGAACCGGTGCAATCAATACGGCAGCCGTCAGAATGATCGGGGCGGTCGCTCCCATTGCAAAACTGATGTAAAGCGCTGCAGCACGGATAATATCGCCTTTAATCAGCGGTAGCACAATATGCATAATTATGTACCGCTTTGAGAGTCCCATGCCATAGGCGCTTAAAATCAGCATTTCATCGATTTCGGTTATGGCTTTTTCAATCCGCTGCTCTAAAAACGGAAAAATCATAATACCGAGCGTAAGGCCTCCGGCAAGAAGGCTTTTCCCCAACCCTGCATATCTGACAAATACGGTGTAGCCGAAAAGTCCGAGTATGATCGACGGGATCGCAGCCAGCGTATGCAGGAGGAATCTGATAAAACTGCACATCTGTTTGTTTTTTACAAAAAAACAAACGGAAAAGCTGACCGGCAGCGCTCCCATAAGCCCTGTAATCCCTGCAATGATGCCAAGATAAAGCGTTGCGGCAATTGCCGGAAAAATGCCTCCCTCATTCACTGCGAAACCTTTCGGTGCAGTGAATAAAAAACGCACACTTATTTTCCCGATACCGTTTATGCCGATAAATAAAACGGCAAAAAGCACTGCTGCTGCAACTATTGCCATGCTGCCGATTATGGCGGCACGTACCGCTATCGCTCTTTTCACTTTAGCGCACCGCTCAATTACCGAATCGGCTGAGGCTCTCAAAACGCGCTGATGTCCGGCGGTAGAGAGCGCGGGCTGCAAAGTTAAGCGCAAAAACCATCAGAATTAATACAAAGGCGGCGGCAAACAGTGCCTTATAGTGACGGCTGCCGACTTCCGCCATTCCCATTTCCAAAGCAATCCGGGCAGGTATGGTAACGCTCTTACCCAAAAGACGGGGAAATAAGTTGGCATTTCCGATTACCATCATAACCGCCATAGTTTCCCCCATGCCACGCGCGAGGGCGAGCAGTGCCGCCTGAAACACTGTCCCTTTTGAACAGGGCAGTACAATATGGGTAAGATTGTAAAGCCGGTCAAAACCGATCGCAAGGGCAGCCGATTCACAGCGCAGCTTGAGCCGGTCAAAACTTTCCGTTATAAAGGAAATTTCAAACGGCAGCAGCATAAACCCAAGCACAATCCCCGCAGCAAGAACCGACTCCCCTGCCGCAAGTCCGCCTGTCTCTTCAAGGAAACGCACAAGGGTAAGCATTCCGGCAAAACCGGCGATAACGGAAGGGATTCCGGCAATGACATCAATGCAGGCGCTGACGGCATATTTTTTTCCGGCCCGCAGATAATGACAGAGAAAAAGGCTCGTTCCTATTGCAAGCGGCAGGGAAATAAGCACCGCTAGAACCGAGACCGCTATAGTTCCCAGAATAGCAGGCAGTATTTCAAAGGTCTCGCCGCCTACCGGATCCCACTCCGCTCCTAAAAGGAAGCGGAGCAGCGATGTATTCCGTAAAAAATCCGCCGACTCAAAAAAGACATAGCCGGTAACCAGCAGTACGGAACTGACGGCAACACAGCTGAGTACCGCTACACTGATATTGAACAAAGTATCTTTAACGTTCACTTGTCGAAATAGCAGTCTAAAAAACGTGAGTTTTTGCAAACGGCCTTTATTGTACCGGCACAAAGCCCATTTTCTCTATTTTTGCCCGTCCTTCAGCGCCTTGCAATACACTTAAAAAGGCTTTCTGTGCGGCATTCGGTTCGCCCGACTGCACAACAATGAGCGGGCGGGAAATTTTATACGCGCCGCTTGCGATATTCTCTTTTGTAGCCGCCGTATTATCAACCTTGAGCGGGATGAGCTTGCCTACATTCTGATTGACAATGCCGAAAGAGGCATAACCGATAGCATATTGATTCGAAATAACTTTTTGTACAAGAGCTCCCATTGAGGGCGCTTGGATAGCGTCTTTTTTAACTTGAAGAGTCCCCATAATCTTCTTTTGAAACACTTCATGAGCGCCGCCGCCGAGATCGCGGGTTACCACAACAATTTCCTTATTCGGCAGGCGGGAATCAAGCTGTTTCCATGTTGTAACCGCTCCCGAGAAAATCTTTTGTAATTCCTCTGTAGAAAGCGAATCCTTAATTTTCAAAATGGGATTTTTCGGGTTGACCGAAACCGTCAAGGCATCGATACCGAGCGTATACTCTTTAAAATCTTTGATCTTAGCCTTTTCGCTCTCCTTTACCTCGCGGGCAAGCATCCCGAAATTACTGGTTCCGTCCAATACTGATTTTACCCCTGCTCCCGAACCGCCGCTTGAAACAAAGATGATAATATTTTTTTCGGGAAAAGCCGCATTCACCTTATTCCATGTCTCGTACTTTTCGATGAAATCAGTCGAAATGGAGGCAATAACCGGCGCCAAAGTAGAAGAACCGTTAAAACTCACGACCGGCTGAAAATCTTCGGCAAAAAGTCCTGTCATAATGCAAAAACTGCAAAGAAACAATAGCTTTTTCATATAGACCTCATGTATGATAGAGAAAGATATTAGACCCGTTCTGAAACTGAAGTTTCCGAACAGGTCTCTTTGGTTGACATCTGTCAATAACAAGAAAATACAATATATTCAAAATTTTTTCAATAAGAGAGCGCAAGCAAACACGGAAATCGGTTCTATCTCAATTATCGCTTGTACAGTCGGTATTGGCGGTTAAAAAACCGCTGAATCCCTGGTTTATTCCCCCTTTTATCTATTTTGAAAATACGGTATACTTTAGCTTATGGGGAAATGCATTGTTTTTGTTAATCAAAAAGGCGGAGTGGGAAAAACGACATCGGCAGTGAATATCGGAGCGTACTTTGCGGAAGCAGGAAAAAAAACGCTTCTTGTTGATTTTGATCCGCAAGGAAATATGTCATCCGGCGTCGGCATTATTAAAAAACAACCGAATATTTATGATGTGATTGCGGGTAAAGTTGCTATTGAAAAAGCAATTAGACAAACGGCAGTTAAAAACTTACACGCATTACCGGCAGATATCAATTTGTCCGGAGCGACAATAGAACTCGTAGATCAGCAACGGCGTGAATTTTATCTTCGTGACAATCTTTCACTTATTAAAGAAACGTATGATTATATACTCATCGATTGCCCTCCTTCATTAGGCGTTCTTACACTGAACGGACTGGCCGCCGCCGATGAAGTTCTGATCCCGCTTCAATGCGAATATTTTGCGCTTGAAGGACTGACTTTGTTGTTACAGACTGTCAAAAAAGTACAAGAAAAAATTAACCCCCGGCTTAAAATCGGCGGTATTTTTTTTACCATGTATGATTCCCGGACAAAATTGGCTCAAGAGGTTGTACAGCAGGTAAATGCTTATTTTAAAGATAGGGTATGCACCACTATTATTCCGCGCAACGTACGGCTTTCCGAAGCGCCCTCTCACGGTTTGCCTATTTGTAAATATGACGCCGCATGCATCGGAGCGCGCAGTTATGCAAAACTCGCGCAGGAGGTCATGGATCGTGGGTAAAACATTAGGCGCCGGAGCTGCGGCCTTGTTTCAAAACATGGATACACTTTTAGCCGATACCTCTGACGAATATAGCGCCGAGCCGTCAACCGAAGTGGATCCTGCTCTATTAAAACCGAACCCTTTTCAACCGCGCCATACTTTTAATGAAGAAAGTTTACAAGAATTAGCTGATTCAATCAAAGAACATGGTATTATCCAGCCGATTATCGTAGAAAAAAAAGGAACCGACTTTTTTATTATTGCAGGAGAACGGAGGACGAGGGCGGCTATTATTGCAGGCCTGACACGCGTACCGGTTGTCTTCCGGCAATTTGATGATAACAAAAAGCTGGAAATTGCACTGATTGAAAATATCCAGCGGGAAAATCTTAATCCCATTGAAGAAGCAAAAGCATATCGGGAGATTATGCAGCTGTCAAATCTCAACCAAGATGAAACCGCTAAACGGGTAGGAAAAAGCAGATCGGCGGTAACAAATGCATTGCGGCTGCTGCAGCTGCCTGAAGAAATACGGACAGCGCTCGAAAACGGCTCTCTCAGCGCCGGTCATGCGCGTGCGCTTCTTTCACTCGTTAATCCTGCCGATCAAAAACTTCTCTTTATCCGCATTACAGAGCAATCGCTCTCCGTACGTGAAGCGGAAATGCAAGCGGCTCAGTTAAAAAAAGGTATCCGCACTGCGGTGCAGCCGCAAACAGCGCCGAACCATAGCAAAAAAAGCGCCGAACAGGAAGATGAATCCGCACTGAGAGATATTGAACAGCAATTTATTGATGCTCTCGGTACAAAAGTTGAAATAAAGGGAGACTGTAAAAGAGGGTTTATTCAAATTTCATACTTTTCACGTGCCGATTTGGATAGTCTCTATGAAAAACTGTCGGCGAAATAACATCCGCACATACATTTTAGAAAAACCTCTAAAACCTGCATACCTATCAGCCTATTCTATTGCAGAAACAACGTTTTGTCTGTGATATAGTTATTGCAGCTTGAAACCGGTTTTATATATGCAAAAAGATCATACGATGTGGAATAATAACCTGTACATCCTCCGCCTGATATGGCACATTGCTCCGCTGCGGGTCATTTTCAGCGCAGCGCTCAACATAGCTGACAGCGTATGGGATGTATATATGAGCGTCTTTTTTTACCGTTTGCTGCTTAACGGCATCAGTGCAAACAAAAGCATTACCTATCTGTATACAATAGTGTCAATCGGCGCACTTCTTTTTATCGTGAGGCGCGTACTTTTCAGCGTATATCATTTTAGAATTTCGGTTACCTCCGATCAGGATATCTATAGAGCGTTTACGCTGCGCATGTACGAAAAAGCATCGGAAGCAGACCTTGCCGCTTTTGAACATACGGAATTCTATCAAACCTGTACTAAGGCCTGTCTGGAAGCAGGTACACGTCCTATTTCCGTACTTGATAACGTAACTGCGCTCTTTTCGGTAGCCTTTTCAATTACCGTGATGACCGCTGTACTGATACGGATTGATCTTTTTGCACTCATATTCGTTTTGTTTCCGCTTTGCAGCCAATTACTGTTCGGAAAACGCCGGAATGCCCTACAGTATTCGCTTGATATGGATACCGTCATGCCCATGCGGGTAAAAGACTACGTAAACCGTACCGTCTATTCAAAGGATTACGCCAAAGAACTGCGCACCACCGGTATTTTTTCCGTCTTATTACAAAACTACCGGCAAGCATCAAAGGCCATTATTGCGCGTATTATGCGATCCGGTAAAAAACTTGCGGTGCAGGACACCTGTATCTCCCTCTGTAATGTATATATACCGTTCTTTGCTTCATGCCTGTATGCAGTGTATAAAATCACGGAATTAGGAAAGATGAGCATCGGTGAATATTCGGTTATTTCGGTAGCGGTTATCAGTTTGGCCGGATGTTTCAAACGGCTCGCCGAGATATACGGGCAGGCGCATAAAGATAGTCTTTATATTGAAAATATCCGGAAATTTTTTGAATATACGCCGCTGATTTCCGAATCGCAACAGGGCCTCATCCCTACTGAATTTGAAATATTGGAATTAAAAAATGTCTCGTTCCGGTATGACGGCGCGGAAACGGCCGTGTTGAAAAATGTATCGTTAACCGTTAAGGCGGGGCAGCGGATTGTACTTGCAGGATTAAACGGCGCAGGAAAAACGACGCTCGTAAAATTGATCCTGCGCCTGTACGATCCGCAAAGCGGTGAAATAACGTATAACGGAAAAAATATAAAAGAATACAATGTGCGCCGGTACCGGAATATGATCGGGGTGATCTTTCAAGATTATAAACTTTTCGCATTACCGGTAATCGACAATGTACTGATGGGAGGGAAGCAGCCGGAAAAAACGGCGGTGCAGGCATTGGAAAAAGCGGGCCTGCTGGAAAAAATACGGGAACACCCTTTAGGGATCTCCCGTTTTTACAGTAAAGAATTTGATGCGGACGGTATTGAGTTTTCAGGCGGCGAAATGCAAAAGCTGGCGCTTGCCCGCTTATTTGCCCGTAATGCGCCGATTCTCCTGTTGGATGAACCTTCTGCGGCATTGGACCCTGCTGCGGAATATGCGTTGTTTACTACCGTTACTCATCTTGCGCACAATAAAACCATCATTTTTATATCGCATCGGTTATCCGCCGCAAAAACAGCGGATGTTATTTATGTAATTGACAAAGCTACGGTAAAGGAGTCCGGCGACCACCGGAAATTAATGGCGTTAAGAGGGCTGTATTGGGAAATGTTTACAAAGCAAGCGGCGGCATATCACGAGGAACTATGCTAAAGCGTAACATCATACCGGTCTTTTATATGCAGCATTTTATATTCCGGTATATTCCTTTCTATGCAGCCGTAAAAATACTAACGGTTAGTATAAATGCAGGATTAGAGCTTTTTTTATTTACCTACTCATTTAAGTATATCATGGATTCGATCGCCGAACATAAACGTTTTTTTGAAATACTTCCGGCTTTTGTTATTGCCGCGCTTATAACCCTTGTCGTCATCTATCTGAAAAAATGGACGGAAAACCAATACCTGCCGGTTTGCCGCGAAAAACTTGCACAAAAAATGAAAACACATCTTTTGCAAAAAGCCGTGGCCACCGGCCTTGTCTGCTACGATAATCCTCATTTTTACGATAGTTTTATGAATGCTCATAAAAATGCCGACACCGCGGCCCTCGACGCTTTTCATACATATGTTGAACTGCTCGGCCAGCTTGTCTCTATTTCAGGCTTTTTCGCTCTTTTATTTTCTTTGGACATCTTCGGCCTCGTATGCGCTGCTGCCGGTTTTACCTTAGGCAGTATCATCGATATCATATATAACAAATTGACCGTTACCTGCGAAACGGCATTACAGCCGCTCTACCGGAAACGGGACTACACGGGACGCATCTTCTTTTTGCCCGACTTTGCAAAAGAGCTGAGGGTAAGCCGCATTGGCATTCCGCTCATACATCATTTCGAAGCAGCCGTCAAAGATATCATAGCGCTTAACCGCCGCTACGGGAAAAAGCTGATTTTTTTACGCCTTATTCATTTTGCATGTACCGTCTTTTTAACCGATATCGTTTACTTAGCGGTATTAGTGTATAGAATTGCAGTGTTAAAAACACTATCTATCGGTAATTTTACCGCCCTGTATTTATGTATGGACAAGCTGGGCTATTGGCTGCCTGCTTTCGCGGAAACACTCGCCGAGTGCTTTAAGCACCGCTTACATGCCGGTTTATTCAGAGCATTTGAAACGTATGAAAATACCGTTAAAGACAGCGGCCGCTGTCCATTGAACAATAAACCGGCGGACATCCACGTCCGGCATGTATGGTTCCGCTATCCCGGCAGCAATAAACCGGCATTACGCAATATTACGTTTCATATACAAAAGAATGAAAAAATCGCTATTGTAGGATATAACGGTTCCGGCAAAAGTACGTTGGTAAAGCTGCTGCTGCGTTTATACGATCCCGATGAAGGCCGTATCACCGTAGACGGAAAAGATATAAGAACATATACGTTGCAAACCTACAGGAATTATATCGGCGCGGTGTTTCAGGATTTTCAAACGTATGCATGTACAGCTGCAGAAAATACTGCGATGGATATCCAGCCTGACATCGAACATGCTGAGTATGCGCTTAAACAAAGCGGGTTATTCCGGCGGATAGACGGTGAACATAAGGGCGTTCATACACAATTAGGGCGTGAATTGTACGAAGACGGATTGCTTATGTCCGGCGGCGAATTACAGAAACTTGCGCTTGCGCGGGTTTTTTACCGCACTTTTTCCTGTATTATTTTTGATGAACCGTCCGCAGCTTTGGATCCGATAAGCGAACACCGGTTTTATGCATCTATACGGGAAAATTTCCGCGACACTGCCGTTATTTTTATTTCGCACCGGCTTACCGGCGCAAAAGATGCCGACAGAATTTATATGATGTCGGAAGGACGCATTATTGAGCACGGTACGCATACGGAATTAATGGCATTACACGGCGAATATGCAAAACTGTTTCAACTGCAAGCCGAAAAGTATATCGTATGAGGGGAAAGTCTCCCCGGATAAAAGCTTGTGCCACGGATGGCACAAAAGAGATTATGTGCG
>CAJPOL010000071.1 GCA_905372265.1 uncultured Treponema sp.
GTATACTACTTTCGTTTGGAAATGTAAAGTATTTTATTCAAAATAATTGCAATTTTCCCCATAAAAGAACCGCGGTTCCGATCCGATTATTGTAAAGATATGGGCACTGGAAAATTGCTGGAGGTATATACACTTCTTTTTGACACGATAAAAAATGAATTCAACGCTGAAAAACTCGTGCGTTTTTTTCATCTCTTTTTTGCTGTAGCAGTCATCGCTCTTTTTTTTAAAGTTTTGATACGGTTCGTCGGAAAAATAACCGCACAAAAATGCTCTGCGCATGTACAGAAAACCGTCAGCAAAGCGCTGCGATACAGTTCGTATGTTCTTATCATTTTAACGGTTTTTCACCGGCTAGGGATTAACATCAGCGCTATTCTCGGCGCAGCCGGGATTGCCGGGATTGCGATCGGTTTCGCTGCTCAGACATCCGTATCGAATATCATCTCAGGTCTTTTTGTCCTCACCGAACGGGCGTTTAAAATTGATGATGTCATAGAAATCAATGGTACTATCGGAACCGTTCAGTCCGTCAACCTGCTGTCCGTTGTGTTGCGTACTTTTGATAATCAGTACGTGCGGATACCGAATGAGACTATCATAAAAGCAAATTTAGTGAACTACTCCTATTTCCCTGTCCGCCGCTTAAAAACGGAGCTGTCGGTAGCCTACGGAACCGATTTACGCCATGCCGAATCCGTCCTGCTCAGTGCTGCTGCAGCGCACCCGCTTGTACTGCAAGAGCCTGCCCCGTCGGTACTTTGGACGAAATTCGACGATTCCGGCATTACCGTAACGCTCAATACATGGACGAATCGAGAAAACTTCGGCACATTGCGCAATACGCTCTTTATAGAAGTATATGAACGGTTCTTAAAAGAACATATTGAAATACCGTTTCAACAGATTGATATTCATCTGAAAGAATATCCGCCGGAGCCTCAAGCGGATAGATCTTGTTGAGCAGCGGTTAGCAGTTCCGGCAGTGTTTGCAGCCGAGTATACGCACGTGCTTACCGTTTTCTCCGCGGTCAAACAGGCGGGCAATCAGGTATGCCCCGTTTTCGACGGATGATTTACACACCGGACAATAACGGATAACGCCGTGCTCCGGCACAGGATAGCAATGAGGACATCCGTAAATAGAGCAAAGCTGATTATCGGATTCGGAGGGGAATACTTTTGTCTTTATTTGCTCATTTTTTAGGAGCGTTATACAGCAGAGAGGGCAGACACCGGGTGCGCCCGGCTTACCTTTTTCCCGCCGTACCGGCGCTGTCCTGCTTTTTTCTCTCGTAGTAAAAAGAAAATAAATAAATGCACATAACCCGATACCGACAGTTAATAAGAAAACCCATGTCAACGGTGAAGAAAGCGCAGGCATAATCATAAGATACACAATCAGGCCGTTCGCGGCAATAACTTCGCGGCAGCAGGCCTCAATCGTTCAAAAATCTATGAAAAGACCGGAAATTCATTGACAAAATCAAGGTATTGTGCAGAATCGAGACGCTCGGATAAACCTAAGTGCGGTAACACCGGTTACCGCAGGGAGAGACAATGACATCAATAGTATATGTCGTGTATATAGGAGCTGCCGCTGCGCTCATTTCATGTATGGTGCGGAATTTTTTAGATATAAAAAGCGGCAAGCAGGATACACAGCTGTCAAAGCAAAATTTTTTTGCGGCGCTTATTATCTTTCTTATTCTTATAGGCTCATTTATTGTGCTTCTTTTAAGGTCAAAAGGAATATCTGTAAGCGAAGGAACCGAAGGCGTCTCCCTATTTGGAAAACTCATCGGAGAAAATTCGTATTTTTTTAGATATATTATCCTATTTATCCTTGCAATCATCGCGATCGGATTATGTGATTGGTTTTTCCTAAAGCGAACCGCTAAAAATGAACAGGACTACCGGAGGCGAAGACGTTTTTTTTTCGGAATTCTTATCGTTATGGCGGGCTCTATTGTTCTGATGAAACTCATTATCAAATAGCCGGCGTAATTACAGTATACTAGAGAACGCCGCAGCGGCCATCACTCTCCTTGCAGTGCCGTTAATGCCGCTTCAGCAGCCGCTTGCTCAGCTTCTTTTTTGCTTTTTCCTGCTGCCGGTCCATATTCGGTGCTGTGTACCAGTACTTTTACATGGAATATTCTATCATGATCCGGCCCGACGGTATCTGTTAAAACATATTTAGGTATTGCTTTGTACTGTTTTTGCGCATATTCCTGCAATAATGACTTGTAGTCCTTATAGCGGTGTTTTCCTTGAATAACCAGCTGCATTTGCCCATCAATGCTCTGCAATACAAACCGGCGTGCTGTTTTAAAGCCCGAATCAACATATAGTGCCCCGACAAGCGCTTCGAACGCATCTGCCAGTAAGGCTTTTTTCTGCCGTCCGCCGGACACTTCTTCTCCTCGTCCCAAAACTAAATATTTATCGATATGCAGGCTGAGAGCAACCGCAGCGAGAGAATCTTCCGAGACAACCGCTGCCTTTATTTTGGCTAGATCACCTTCCGCTTTATCAGGATAGTTTTCGTATAGTTGAGATGCAACCACCATACCAAGAACGGAATCTCCAAGGAACTCCAACCGTTCATTATTAAAAGGGAATGAAGCTTGTTCATTAGAAAATGAACGATGATGAAAAGCAAGCTCCATCAAGCTAAGATTTTTAAATTTACAGCCGGCTTCCCGCTGAAAAATAAGCAGTTCTTGCCTCCGTTGTTTTTCTATAGCAGGTCTACAAGGAAACAAGAACGAGCACCCTTGCATGTATTATTTTGTCTGGCTTTTAATAAATTCGTATGCATCCTTAACGGTTTCAAATTCGCTTACTTTTCCGTCAGGAATTTTTACTCCCATTTCTTCCTCTATCGCATAGACAAGCTCGTAGGTATCTAAGCTGTCTGCACCGAGATCTTGCCGGAAAGAAGAATCAAGCGTCACTTTTGATGCATCAATTTCAAGTTTATCAGCAATCAGTGTCTGTACTTTCACAAATAAATCGTCCATAATTTAAACCTCTCTTAGTTCAATGTATCGGGATCCACAACTTGCCGTCCGCGGTAGTGACCGCATTTGGAACAAACATGATGGGATAAAATCATATTTCCGCAGTTCGCGCACTCCACCAAATGAGGAGCAGTCAGCCGCATATTGATTCCTCTGCGGCGGCGTGTACGGGCTTTTGACGTTTTCGCTCTTGGCACTGCCATAGGGTAACCTCCATCTCTAGTATCATAATCAAAACAAAAGACTGTCTATACTATACATGAACAAACAAAATAGTCAAGGCTTAATTTAAATCAAGACAGGGCATTTCAGGGACGCTCTATCATCTTTTTCTCAAATGATGTATACTATATACCGATAATGGAAGACGATTATGTGTAGAAAAAAAGCTTTTGCAATGATAATTATATCGGCCGCTCTGCTCTCCGCTTTTGCCGATCCGGCAGTGTATGAACTCGGCGGTAAAAACGGGTGGGGGATGCTTCATTATACTGAAAATATCCAAATGTGCCCCGGTAAGTATGGCAATTCCGGTATATCGCTGCGCAGCAGCATCCCTAAAATTACGCAAACAACCGATATGTATATCAGTTTTGACTCGCCCGCGGTTATCGACGAAGCCAGCTCGTATACTGTTCAATCTTCAAGCATACGGTTCGCAGATACAAAGCAGGCGAAATTCGGTACGGGGGCGGGCGTCTGTACGCCTCATGCAAAAACAGCCGGATTGGTACTGAAACCGCAGGACGGTTCGTTTTTTGCAGGAGAAGGTTCCACCGGTTCGTTCACGATTGAATTTTGGATAGCCCCCTCCGTTGCGGAAAACGGAAGCGTTATTCTGCAATGGCATTCAGCCTATTTTGAACAGCAGCGGCTGACCGATCAGTATATCATCGCTCAAATTATTCAGAACAAATTGCAGTGGGACTTTTTTAATATTTGGCAGGATAAGTACAATAATGGAATGCCCATTCAGTTACGGAGCCGTTCAAACCTCATTCCGTCGCAGTGGTCGCATCATCTTATTGCGTATGACGAAGAAATAGGGCTTTTGGAATACCGCATGAACGGGCATACTGAAACTATCATCTACCTTACCGAGAACGGCAGGGAAAGCGATGCCGTTTTACCGTCGCGGCTCGGCCATAAGGCTGATGTATCGGTAGGGGTTCATTATTCGGGTATGATAGACGAACTGAAAGTTACCAAACAGTTTGTTGAACCGCCGTCTATTGCGGAACGGGCTGCCTTATTTGACCGCTTCCATCTTAATGGAGGACGCTTTGAATCGCTCATTTTTGATACGGGCGGTTCACTTTCCGAAGCAAAAAAAATGATGATTTCCGTTGATACCCCATCTCAAACGGAAGCGGTATTTTTTATCCGTGCAGGCGAGAACCGCTATACGTGGACTGATACGGAACCGGAGTGGCAGCCCGTGCATAGCGGCAAGCCGATTACCGGTATAAAGGGGCGTTTTTTTCAAGTTGCCGGTAATTTATATCCCGATGCGGAAGGCCAAAAAACGCCGATACTTCATTCAATACAGCTCACCTATGAAAAAGACAGTGAGCCGTTTCCTCCTGCACGGGTATTTACCGTATCGCGGGACGGCGCTATTGAACTTTCATGGACGCCCTCAATCGATTTTGATGTCAAAGGCTATATGATTTACTACGGCGAACGTAAAGGCGAATATTTCTCGGAAGGATCGCCGATAAATGCCGGTAATACACTTTCATTCCGTGTGCCGAATTTAGATAACGGAAAAATTTACTTTTTCGCTGTTGCAGCCTATGATGATGATAAGGCGGAACGTGTCGGGTCGTTTTCGCGTGAAGTATGGGCGCGGCCCCGAAAAGAATAGGCCTACGGGCCATTTTCAAGGTTGTTCCGTACAGCCCGGTCAAACCGCACGTAATGGAACACTTTAAGATAATTTGAGTAAGGAGACATACATGAACTTAAATCACTATATTGATCATACATTATTAAAACCGAACGCTGTAGAAACGGAAATTATTGCGTTATGTAAAGAAGCAAAAGAGTATCATTTTGCTTCGGTGTGCGTAAATCCGTGCAATGTAGCGTTGGTAAAAAAAGAATTGGCCGGAAGCAGCGTGATGACCTGTAGTGTAATCGGCTTCCCGTTTGGGACGCAGACTACCGATATAAAATGCGCCGAGGCGGAACAGGCCTTAAAAGACGGCGCCGTTGAAATCGATATGGTTATCAATGTCGGAAAACTGCTTGAAGGTAATATCGCATATACTGAAAAAGAAATTTCCGCGCTTGTTGCGGTATGTCATGCAAAAGGTGCCCATTTAAAGGTTATTGTCGAAACATGTTATTTAGCGGAAAAAGATATTGCAGCTATCTGCGCCGTTATCGAAAAGACCGGAGCGGATTTTATCAAAACATCAACCGGATACGGATCACGCGGAGCTTCTCTTGAAGATATTGCTTTGTTCAAAAAATATCTAAAGAGAGATACAAAAATTAAGGCATCGGGAGGGATACGCAGCCGTGAGGATGCGCTGAAATACATTGATGCCGGCTGCTCGCGTATCGGGACAAGCAGCGGGATTAAAATAGTCAACGGCTAATAATCATAGTTATCTCAACTGTACCTACGGTAAAACGCACGAATAAAGAATTTTTCTTATTTACCGATACTTATAGCACTGAGCTCTCACAGTACAGAAAAAGGTACTAGAGGAACTATGAAGGGTTTTAGAATGAAAGATCTTGAGTATTTAAAATCTCAACCGAAATCGGATACGCATAATCATCTTAACTTAAGTATGAAATACGAACGGTATAAGCATTGGGCAGGTATATCGATACCGAATTTTCCCCGTACCATGAACGGTCTAGACGAGATGCATGAGGTGATCGGCGCATATACCCGTCCGCGCTGCAAGACTGCAAGCGATGTGAAGGCTCTTTTTGAGATGTCTATTCAGGATGCAATTGCCGATAATGTTGTCTGGCTTGAAACGTCAATCGATATTGGATTTATCAAACACTACGGCAATGATCTTACCCTGTTTTTATCGGATATTGATGAGCTTTTGAAGAAGTACAAAAGTAAAATTGAAATACGGCCTGAGGTCGGTATCGCCAAGACACTTGACCGCGATTTTATCCGTACATGGGCGGAGCCGCTGTTTGAGAGCAAACTGTTTAATAATCTTGATTTATATGGGCCTGAGGTTTCCGAAGGAATTGAAGACTTTGTCTATATTTTTAAGCTTGCGGAAAAATACAACATTAAGAAGAAAGCGCATATCGGAGAGTTTTCCGATGCGCAATCCGTCCGGCGGTTTGTTGAAATATTTGATTTGGATGAAGTTCAACATGGTATCGGGGCAGCCTCCGATGATTCGGTGCTTCGCTTTCTGGCGGATCGGAAAATACGCTGTAATGTTTGTCCGACGAGCAATGTAATGCTTACCGCTGTGCCGAGTTTAAAAGAACATCCGATTAAAAAGATGATAGATGCGGGTATTCCGATAGGGCTCGGTACCGATGACTTATTGTTCTTCGGCCGGACAAATAGCGAACAGCTCTACGATATGCTTGCCTGCGGCTTAATCACCGATACCGATGCTGAAAAATTGATGCGCGTGAGGGGTTAGCCCCGCTCTTTTCCGCCTGTTTTAATTGCAACCATCAAAAGCATAATATCAGAAGGTCTTATTCCGGGTATACGCCCTGCCTGCCCGATAGTAGCAGGCATTACTTTTTTTAACCGCGCAACCGATTCGGTCGATAAGCCTGAAATCATATCGTAGTTAAACCCTGCGGGAATACGGCTCATCTCCATTTTTTTCATCTTTTCAACTCGTTTATCCTGCGCTGCAATATAGTGCTCATACCGGATCTCAAGTTCCGCCGCCTGTCTAATCGGTTCAGAATACTGAAAACTTAAAGGATCAAGTCTGCATATCAGGTCAAGAGGGACAGCCGGATCATGCAGCGCATCGGCAAAAGATTTACCGAGATGACAGCGCAGCGCCGGATCCGTTTCCGCATGGCTGCCGGTAACTTTCATATCCTGCCAATGCCGTATCAGCGCATTCCGCTGTGCAACTTTTTCCTGCAGCCGGGTAAAAGAAGACTGCTTTTGTAAACCGATGCGGTATGCCCGTTCGGTAAGCCGCTCATCGGCAGTATCATGCCGTAATTTAAGGCGGTATTCGGCACGGGCAGTGAACATACGGTACGGCTCATCAACTCCCTGCGTAATAAGGTCGTCAATCATAACGCCGATGTAGGCTTCATCGCGGCGGAGCGTAAACGGGGTATACGGCTCTCCTTGCGGAGACGTACGCGAGCGCGCGTAAAGGGCGGCGTTAATACCGGCAATGAGTCCCTGTCCGCCGGCCTCTTCATAGCCGGATGTACCGTTGATTTGACCTGCGGTAAAGAGGCCTGCAATCAGATGCGTTTGCAAATCGGGTCCAAGCTGGAGCGGGGAAATAATTGCATAGTCCACTGCATAGGCCGGACGGGTAATAACCGCATCGGCAAAACAGGGTATAGTACGGAGCATCTGATCTTGTACATCTTCCGGCAGTGAGGAAGAGAAGCCGTTGATGTATAGCTCGTCGCTCATCAGCCCCTCCGGTTCAATATAGAGCTGGTGCCGTGTCCGCTCCGGAAATTTCCGCACTTTATCTTCGATTGACGGGCAGTACCGCGCGCCGACAGCCTGAATTTTTCCCGAAAAAAGCGGCGAGCGGTGAAAGTTTTGTCTGATAATTTCGTGAGTGCGCTCATTCGTGTAAGCGATATGACAAACGGCGGACGGCCGGTGAATTTCCGCCGTATCGAATGAAAACGGGCGCATTACCGTATCCGCCTCTTGTACTTCCAGAATGGAAAGATCGACTGACTTCCGTAAGACACGGCACGGCGTACCCGTTTTCAACCGGTTCATAATAAAGCCTTTTTTTGCAAGGGCGGTTCCAAGCCCAATCGCCGCTTTTTCTCCGAGCCGGCCTTCGGCAGCCTCAAACTCGCCGATGTAGATTTTACCTTCCATAAATGTTCCCGTTGTCAGAACAACTGCCCGCGCGGAAATAGTTCTCCCTCGAGCTGTCAGCACCGCTTGTATGCGTGCGCTGTTTCCCGAATCCTGTGATGAGATAACATCAACAACGGTATCTTGATGGATATGCACATTCTTTTCTTGTTCCAGCGTATATTGCGCTGTTTGCGCATACAAGAATTTATCCGCTTGGATGCGGGGAGATTGTACTGCAGGGCCGCGGCTTTTATTCAATAAACGGTATTGAATCATACAGGCATCGGCCAGTTTTCCCATTTCGCCGCCGAGCGCATCGATTTCCCGCACGATATTCCCTTTTGAAACGCCTCCGATGGACGGATTACAGGACATTCTCCCGATTGTGTCCACTGTTTGAGTAATGAGTAGGGTAGATGCCCCCATCCGTGCGGCGGCAAGCGCAGCTTCAATACCTGCATGACCTCCGCCGACTACAATAACATCATACTCCGCATATCGAAAAATCATGGCGATTAGTATACTGAAATGACCGGTCTCATACAAGAAAAATGATAAGGCAATCCAATGCTCTTTCTCTATTTTTATGCATACTGCGGCATCTCTGTTAGACGGATCAGCTCAGATTGAAAATGTGTACCTTTATGATATAATGAGGAACAGATAAAAAAATATGAGAATGACGCTTACAGGCGGATAAAATAGTTGCTTCACAAGAGACTATAAATGAAAGATAGGTTAATCAATAAAAAACACATATCGATAGTAATTTTGCTATTTTTGAGTTCGTTAGTATTTTCTCAAACAATAAATAAACAGGGTATTACTATACTTGAACGATTTTCACCTCCGAATGATTATGTGCGAATAAGCTATAAAGATGGTTCATTTCAACAGTTTATTAGGATGTTCCCATTAAA
>CAJPOL010000072.1 GCA_905372265.1 uncultured Treponema sp.
AAACGGTGATTATGATTGCGCACAAACTTTCTACTATACAGAACGCTGATCAGATTCTCGTGCTGGAAAACGGAACAATCAGCCAGCGCGGCTCTCATGCAGAGCTGATTGCACAAGAGGGGCTATATCGGCGGCTGTGGGATATACAATATAAAGCGGAGCGGTGGAGAATGTAGAGTCCGCACTGCCAAGATCATGTTCGGGGCAATGATCGAATATCTCTGCTCTATATCAGTTCAGCTGTGCTCGGTATTCATCGAGTACCTGTTTCAGGCAAAACATATCTTCAACCTGATGTGTTTTTAGATCGGCAAAGAATGATGCCAATAGCTGGTAATCGGTGCTGTTGACGACAAAAAGCAGTTTTTCGGAAGGATCGGCCTTTTTATCAAGGTAGACTTCCAATTCCGTTAGTGAATCGTTGAGTGTAATAGCAAGCTGAATATGCACGGCGTCTATGCCGGTAAACTGCTAGAGGTGCAAAGTAGGCGCAGATGTCTAAAAAAAGGGGCACTATCTTTTTTTTATCCTTTAATTGCACCTCCGGTAACACCACGGATAATTTTTTCCGACAGGAATAAATAGAGCATAAAGGTCGGCAAAAAGACGATAACCACGCTTGCAAACATGCCGCCCCAATCGCCGGTATATCGCATAGCGGAAATCATATTGTATAAGCCGACTGCAACCGGACGGACTGCCGTTTTATTGGCAAAAATGAGCGACATAAAATACTCATTCCATACGGTAATAAAGTTAAAGATGGAAACAGTAATAATTCCCGGCTGGGCAAGCGGAAACATAATCGTCCAGAATGTCCGCATCGGAGAACAACCGTCGATAGCGGCTGCTTCTTCGTAAGTAAAACTTAAATTTTTAAAAAAAGCGAGCAGATAAAACACCGCAAACGGAATATTTACCGCCGTATACAGAAAGATGATCAAAAAACGGCTGTTCGTGATCCTCAATGAAGAAGCAAAACCGAACAACGGCATAATAATCATAATCACCGGAATACCCAAAGCTGATGCAAACATATTCTGCAGCAGTAAATTACCCTTAAACTTAAAGCGCGAAAGCACATAGGCAGCAGGTGCGGCAATCATGACGATGAACGTACAGGATATAACCGTGTACATCAGCGAGTTCATAAAAAAGACCGATACTTTTTGCGTATTCCATGCCTTCACATAGTTTTCAAAATGAAAACCTGTCTTAAAAGAAAACATATGATCCGAGAATATTTCGCTTGAGGTGGAAAGAGACGCAAATGCGACCCAGCCGATAAGCATTACGGTAAAAATCGTCCACAGCGTTAAAAGCGCATAGCCGGGCATCTTTGTAAGCCGCTGCATTGCCCGCGCCCGTGTATTTCTAAAATTCATACGATGCCGCCTCCGCTATAGTTCAACATCATCGTTTTTTACAATCCTGCTGGTTGCAAAGAAAATAACGATAACCAGCGTCATCATCACAACACCGATTGCCGCCCCGCTTCCGCTATCACGGGCAGTTGCCGCTGAAGAAGAAGCGCCGAATACCAATTCATACATATAGTTCATCGGCGCGACCGTATCATTTGACAGGTTGACCGGACTAAACAGCTGCCCCCACACAAAAAAGCCGACCGTATACACCGTCCACATGACGATATTCGTACGGAACACACCCCGCAAAAACGGCATGGTAATATGGATGAATCGCTGTAAGACGCTTGCACCTTCAAGATAAGCCGCCTCATAGTAATCGGAAGGGATTTGTTCAATACCGCTCATAAAAATCAGCATATGGTACCCGACCATCCCGAAGCAATAGGCAATCAGCATACTCCAAAAGCGCATTCCCGGCCCCGTCCACAGCGTCTGCGCCAACGTGCCGAACCCCAGTAAACCGAACAGCTTATTCAGCAACCCGTAGTCGCTATTATAGATATAGTTAATCCACATTGTGCCCATCGCCACTGCGCTGACAATATTCGGGAGATATACAATGCTGCGGTAAAACGCTTTTAAGCGGCGCGGAACTCTATTTGTCAAAATTACCGCCATAAGAAGCGCAACAAACAGCGTTCCGGCTCCGCCCCAAAACCACAGCCTTCCGATGTTCTTCATTGACTGCAAAAACATCGGCGTACCGAAAATCTTTTTATAATTCGCGAACCCGTTAAATACCCACGCGTTCAGCGGATCGGAGACGCTGACAACCGAAAAAAAGCTCATCGCAAAGGTGCGGATCGTTGGATACAAAAACACCAGCGCATAGCACAGTACTGCCGGTGTCAGAAAGATGATAATCATCGGTTTGTTTTTTCTTAGCATATTTTTTTAACTCCATAGATGGAGGGGGTATCATCCCTCTACTTCCGTAAAAAACCGGCGCTTTTTAATTCACCGCAGAGACGCAAAGAACGCAAAGAAAATTAAGAGATTTCATATTAAATCATCTCTTGATTTAACCTTTACGATCTTAGCGTGCTTTGCGGTTGATCCCCTGCATCCGCTTACTTCGCCATTGCAGCGGCAAAACCTTCGGCGTCTAAGTCGCCTTTGATCAGTTTTGCAAAGTTTTCTTTGATCTTTGCATTGATTTCAGGATCATTTTCCATACCGACAGCCCAATCAAGGCGGTTGGTTGTGTTATCCACAATAACCTTTGCTTCGGCAAGCTGAATAGGCCATTCGGTATTATTACCGGCGGGAATACCGAGACTTTCTTTTGCAAGCCGCGCATCCCATTCGCCGGTGGTCAGCCATACGATCAGCTTAAAGGCTTCTTCAGGGTGCTTTGTATTTTTATTGACAGCAAAACTTTGACAGCCGTAGTTATTCGCTTCGATACCGTCGCCGTTTTCAGACATTGCAGGCCATGCAAACGCGCCCCAGTTTAAATCGGGAGCTTGAGCTTTAATCTCATTCGGAAGCCATGTGCCGTTCAAATACATGGCAACCTTACCGGCAGCCATTTCTTCAACCTGTCCTGCAGGCCAGATATTGGAGGCGGCTTTCGCGCTGATATAGCCTTTTTTTGCCATATCCTCCCATATTTTACCGAATTTCAGCACCTGCGGTCCGGTAAAGTCCTTATTGTTTACCATATTGAGCGTTTCCTGCTTTCCGACTAACCGGTCCATATTATAGCCGAAGAAAGACGCCATATATGCATCGTCTACAGTAATAGCCGGTATGCCGATTGCTTTGAGTTTTTCACATGCAGCAAGAAATTCATCCCATGTTTTCGGCGTGTCCGTAATACCGGCTTTTGCAAATAAGTCTTTGTTATAGAGCGTAACAAAAGCGGACGGTTGATACGGAATATTTTTTACGGTTCCGCCGCCGAGGTCTTTTGCTAAGTTATACAATGTTTTATTGACCATCGTATTGTAAGGCTTACCGTCCGTCGTCGAATAGGTTTTAGCGGCATATTCGTCCAGCGGCAGCAGATAGTTGCCCCACGTATTGAGTACACGCTCAATGTCCTCATCAAAGACATCGATCGTTTCCCCTGCGTCGAGAGCAGGCTGCAAAGTTTTACGGATTTCTCTTCCGTTAAAATTTACCTCTACCTCAATGCCGGTTTCCTTAGTAAAGGCTGCGACCGCTTCGGCAATAACCGTTCCTTGCGGTTCCGCCTCGTTCCACATTGTCCAGTACACCAGTTTTGCCTGAGGCTTTGCCGTTTCCGCTTTCTTTGCGCAGCTTGCACACACAAAGGTTGCTACTGCAAGGCTTACCGCCGCAAACCAAAAACCGTTCTTTTTCATAGTCATACCTCCTATTTGTAGAGCGCCGCTAAAAACTTTCGCAGGATATACCATTCTTAAGAAAGTTTTTAACCGAGCACTTCCGTTTCGATAATCTTATCTAACACAATATTCACTTCTTTAATTGAGATACCGGCGTACCGTTCAATGGATTTTACAATATAATCTTGCAGTGTATGAGTGCGCCCTCCTAAATCGGTAGCAAAGGGCATGTCGATCATAATGATAATACGGTATCCTTCCGGTTCATTTTGAATCGTACAATTTTTTATGACAATTTCAGGATCAAAGGCTTCCGTACTCTGCAATACCAGCTTTTTGAGCGCAGTAGCGGAGATGGTAAGCGTTTCCGGCCTTGAGAACACCGGACGGACGACGGATTTTTCAAAGAGCTTTTCTTCGTCGGTTAAACTGACGGTATTTTGATTGCGAAAGAGCAATCTGATTTTCGCATAAAAAATCTGCGGATAATTCCGTTTTACTTCGGTTGAAGGTACGGGAATAACATGTTTCCCTTCAACTCGTCTGCTACGGATTGCCGTTTCAATTTCTTCCCGTGTCGCAATATCTTCAATTCTGATAATTTTTTGCGGCGGAAGAATTTGCAGCCGCATTGCAATCTTATTGACCATTTTCTCCGACGTACCCAAGATCAGTATCTTTTTTCTCGAATAGTGCTGAAGCACCTTTGCCGCTTGATCGCGGCGCTGTTTATCATCAAATACCGCTACTTTGACTGCTGCTAAAAAACTTTTCTCCCGTTTTGCGGAATAACCGGCAATAATTTTATCGTCCTTGATAACCAATCCGTCGTCGATGATTAAATCGATACGGTACTTTTGAGCGACCAATTTTGCTCTAAAGCTCTTTCCCGTACCGCTTTCGCCTACTAAGGCGTAAACTTGTATTCCTTTTAACCACCTGCGTACTCTATCAAAAAACCGCATACCATACAAGTATAGGCAGTCATTACCTTTTACGCAAGTATATCGGGGGCACAGAATCAGGGATTTAGCGAAGAGCGCTAAGGACGCAGAGGTTCATGGGGATAGCGCAGGTGTGAAAGCCCTTACCGAATCCTTTGAACTCTGCGGGCTCTGCGGTTAATTAAAATAAAACCGCGAAGAGCGCTAAGAACGCGGAGAGGATTGGGAATAGTTTTGTGCTGAAAGCCGCTACTGAATCCTTTGCGGTCTTTGCGTGCTCTGCGGTTAATAAAAATAAAACCGCGGAGAACGCTAAGAGCGCGGAGAGGATTGGGGAATAGCATTGGTATGGAAGCCATAACCGAATCTTTTCAAAACTCACAGTCAAGGTGTTCAAAGATGGACATTCCTTGACAAGGTGGGTGCAGTCGGTTTTAATACAGTACGAAGTTCCGAGGTATTATTCAAAGCCGATAGACGGTCTGCGGCTTAAAACAATGTTAGATTGATACTACTTTCGTGGCGCTAAAAAAAGAATAGGTTAAATGAATAATTAACCTGTCTTCACAGGAAAATACCGTATGGTTGCATTTAGAAATGAACAAAATCAGAATATTCTGTTATCAACTCAAAACTACGAATTTCCGGCTTCTAATGATAAAGAATATGATGGTAATTGGTTGCAAGTAAATATTAAAATCATTGATAACCAAAAAATGTGGGAAACTACAGCTCCTTTTTTATTAACGTATGATTGGATACAGATCGGTCAATGGTTTTCCGAAGCAGCACAGTTTAAACAACCAAAATGGAAAGATTTGAGCTTTATAGAACCTAATATTGAATTTCAATTAGTTGATTTCAATAGGATAATAGATAGAATAAATTTTAATATACAATTAAGACTGGAATGCGTACCGCCATTTTATGAAGATAATGAGAAGGTTAAGTATCGATTTTGTTTTACTTCAAAGAAATGTGAAGAAATAGCGGAAATGTGTAAAAAAGAATACGAAAGATTTCCTGAAAGGAGATAGTAATCAGACACTCATTCGGCCTAAAAATAGAGCGGTAATCTAAGATGCACACACTAGAGGGCTATTCGCCGCCTATTGAACTTTCATTTGTATTTTTTGCATAAAGAAGAACTATTAATACCTCTGCACGAATACAGATCGCTAGAGCTTCCCTATGCTTCAAGATAACCGGCAATATGATTAAGGAGCTGTTCTCGGCCGGCGTTTTTTGAGGCGGAAGTAAGCACGATATTTTCTTGAGAGCGCTCAAAAAAGGCGGCAAGGGATGTAAGCCGTTTCAACTGTTCATTTTTACTTATTTTATCCGTCTTAGTGGCTGTCAGAACGGTTTCGATTCCCTGCTCTTTAAAAAAGCTCAGCGTATTCCGTTCAGTTTCAGTCGGATCGCGCCGTATATCCATTAAAAAAAATACGGTTTTCAGTTCGGGGCGGGCAGTACAGTAGGTATACAGCATCCGGTCAATACGGTTCCGTACCGTATCGGAAACCTGCGCAAAGCCGTATCCGGGTAAGTCCGCAACGCAAAATGTTTTTCCGCATGTCTTCTTTACCGCATCCCGATTCACAATGAAAAAATTGATTTCCCGCGTCATTCCCGGGCGGGAGCCCGTTTTAACGAGCTGTTTTCTGCCGAGCAGCATGTTGATCAGCGAGGATTTTCCCGCATTGGAGCGTCCGAAAAAAGCAAATTCGGGAACTCCTATCTGCGGGAATTGCTCAAGTGTGATTGCTCCCTTTAGAAATTCTGCGGAAACAATTTTCAGCATAGCGGAAAATGCTCTTATAAATCGAAGAGCCGTGCATAGGCGGCAAGCGCAGGAGGCATATCATGTGATAGCACTTTCTTGGCGAGCACCTTTCCTAACTGTACCCCTTCTTGATCAAAACTGTTGATATTCCATAAGAACCCTTGAAACATCACTTTGTTCTCAAAATGGGCAAGAAGTACGCCGAGCGTTTCAGGCGTTAGCGCTTTTCCGTGGATAAGACCGGACGGCCGGCCGCCTGCAAAAGCTTTATTGGCATCGCTGTCGCTTTTCCCGCATGCAAAGGCTGCAATTTGCGCCGTTACATTAGCAAGCAGTTTTTGCTGGCTGGTAGAATCTTCAACCGTAATATCCTCACCGAGCTGACTTTCAGTAAAACCGACAAATTGCAGCGGGATAATATCCGTTCCTTGATGTAAAAGCTGATAGAACGAGTGCTGCCCGTTAGTCCCCGGCTCTCCGAAGATCACCGGCCCGGTCTTATAGCTGATCGGCTCGCCGAAACGGTTGACCGATTTTCCGTTTGATTCCATATCAAGCTGCTGTAAGTGAGCGGGAAACCGGGAAAGCGCTTGACTATAGGGAAGAACCGCTGTTGCCGTATAGCCTAAAACATTGCGCTCATAAACACCGATAAGAGCATCCAGAAGCGCTGCATTTTCACGAATATTCGGTTGGAGCGCCTGTCTATCGGCGGCAGCGGCTCCGTTCAAGAAGTCCTGAAATACACCGGCGCCGAAAGCAAGTGAAAGCACTGCCGCTCCGCAAGCCGATGAAGATGAATAACGGCCGCCGATAAAGTCATCCATATAAAAAGAAGCAAGGTAGCCGGGATTGTTTGCAAGCGGACTGGTCTCGCTGGTAACGGCAATCATCTGTTTCGCCGGGTTGAGGCCTTTTTTTACAAGGAATTGATTGACAAAGCGCTCATTCGTGAGCGTTTCAAGCGTTGTGCCGCTCTTTGACACCAGAATAAAAAGCGTTGTTTCGAGTTGAAGCGCGGAAAGCACCGCTGCAGTGTCATCAGGATCGACATTTGAAATAAAATGAGCATTGAGCTTGACCTTTCCCTGCTTTTCAGCCCATGACCGCAGCGCAAGATAGAGCGCCCGCGGGCCGAGATCGGAACCGCCGATACCGATTTGTACGACATCGGTAAAAGGCTTGCCCGATGGAGCGGTAATTTTTCCGCTATGTACGGACTCCGAAAAATGACGCACTTTGTCGAGCTGTTCAATATAGAACGTCCGCATATTTTTGCCGTTATACAGCACATCTTTTCCCAGCTGTCCGCGGGCCAACTGATGCAATACTTTTCGGTTCTCGCCGGTATTCACTTCTTCTCCATCAAGGAGGCGCTTGTATTTTTCAATAAGCTGCTGTTCATCGGCAAGCGATTGGAGTATCGTCAGAACCGCTTCATCAACCTGTTTTGCGGCATAATTGTAGCGCATGCCTGCCGGCATAGGAATCGAATAGGCCGCAACGCGATCGGCTGCCTCCGTACCTGTTAAGAGCTCGGCGATATTCGGCTTCCGGGCTTTTTGTAAATCGGCAAACGATTTGCACGTATCTAAATTTTTCCACATGTTGTCCTCCTCCGACAGGGAATCACTAATGCCTGTTCTATACTGATGATGATATGTTATATCATTACGGCAAAAGATACCAGAGCGCAGGGCGCCCGCAAAGGCTTCCCTTGAGTGATTACGTCAAAAAAAGCGCCGAAAGTGTAATAAGACTTTCCGCAAGGATATATGATACCATGACCACGAAGCGGGATTGTTTGAATGTATCGATAAATTCGGCATGTGCAAGTACAAAATCGGAAAATATAAATGAAAGCGAACCGGCGGCTGCACTATAGGCAGCAAAGGATGGATGTGCAAGCGCATATACCGTAAAACAAGCGCTCATTGCCGCAATAACCAGCATATACATGAAGACAGGAACTGTAAATGATTTTAAATGGCGGAAAAGCCTCATCATCAGTACCGCTATAAGTCCCGCATAAATAGCGCCTACAATCAATAGGGCAGGAGCGGGTATTGCCGGTAAAGCAACTAATTTTCTCACTGCAAAAGAGATATAGGCAATATGCGCCGCTGCAAAAGAAAGCATACCGCATAAAAAAGTATTTTTTCCGCTATACAGCAAAAACACGTCGCCCGCCCAGCTTGCAAGCAGCGCCGCTATAATAAAGTAAGAGAGCTCACGTGAAAAAGCGAATGCGCATACCCAGTATAAGACCAGCGTGAGGGGCATCAAAAGCGCTTTTGTTATGTCGGCACAGCGTTTTGCTCCTTTGATGCAGGCAACGAGGTGCACCGTTGAAATACCGGAAAACAAAAACGCAGCGGCGGCAAACATATACGAAGGAACGGTAAAACGGATAGGCATCATACTTTAAATTTTTTGACCATC
>CAJPOL010000073.1 GCA_905372265.1 uncultured Treponema sp.
GATTTCTCTCTCTCGGATATTATAGCAACGCTGCCCGCTTATCGAACGACTTCCACGCAAGAACAGCGAGCCATACTCCATATCCATACAACCGATCATGCTGCTTTAAAACGGGCATATCAGTATATTTTTATGAGAGAATGGGCAGAGAAACAGCCGTTATTAAAGAAACAGTTCGGTATCTATTCTTGTAAGGTGTTTTCCTATAATGGAACGACCTGCACGGAAAATCCGAGCGATTTCGGACTGTCCGGAAAGGGAGGACTCAAAATACAATTTTATTCCGCTGAACATGAACCGCTTGCATTTATATGGATGAGAGGCTCCGCCACTGAACCGCTCTTCCGTATTATTGCCGATGTAAAAGGGTGCAATGCCGAGGCGGAAACATATTTAGTAAACTGGCAGGGGACAATGGTACGCGAGGCGGATGCGTCTTTGTCCGATCAACTAGGGAAGGATGGAACATAATGGGGATTCGCGGAGAGCTATTTACAACACGGGTTCAGGTAGAAAACCGGACGTATTTTTTTAATGTGAAAGAAAACCGCCTCGGTGATGTATTTTTACAGATTGTTGAAAGTAAGAATGTCGATGGGGCAGGCTTTGACCGTCATGCAATTGTTGTATTTCAGGATGAAATGCAATTGTTTCTTCAAGGGTTTAATCAAAGTCTTGATTTTATTGAAAAAAAGCACAAAGAATACTTGAAAGAGAAACGTGCAAAAAAACAGCGGGAACATGAAGCGCCGCAGAAAGACAGCAATCGGGAAATGCAAAAGCACGACTCTTTATCAGATACTCCAATACGAAAAGTTCGAATTGTTAAAAAAGATTCCGAACAGCTTTCAACAATCAGCCTATGCATCCGGCATGAAGATGAGCGCCGGTTTATCCGAATGGAAAACCAAAACTAAAAACCGGCGCTGCTTTTTTGACTGCCCGGCCGCTAAACCGTAACGCCCGATATGCTCTGTCTTTTTTGGGAACCGAGCAATAAGTCGCCGGCATATTTCTTTCTTGAAAAAAAGGTTATACAAGCGCCTGCAATATAAATAGTTGAATAGACACCGCTTATCATTCCGACCAGTAAAGCGAGTGCAAATTCCATCATACTTCCTGTCGTAAAGAAGTAAAGAGCAATAGCCGCCAGCGCAGTCGTTACGGTAGTAATAATCGTTCTGCCCAATACGCCGGTTTGCGCAATATCAAGGACTTCCGTTAACGTCAGTTTCGGATTCAGTCTGATATTTTCGCGGATACGGTCAAAGACAACCACCGTATCATTGATGGAATACCCGACTATCGTTAATATTGCTGCAATCGTGGTTGAGTTAAATTCCATCCGTGTCCAAATGATAAATGTAAACATGATCAAAACATCATGAATAAGAGCTAATACGGCGCCGAGAGCAAACGTCCAACGGAACCGGATAAGCGCATAGCAGAAAATCAGCAGCAATGCACCAATTACCAGCAATACGGCTTGCAGTCCGAGAGCACCCGAAAAACGGGAACCTACAAAGTCCGTGCTTAAAACAGCAAAATTATCCGCTGTATAGGCATTAACCAATGCGTTATAAATCAATGCGCGTAATTCCGCATTTGCATTGTCATACGTCCCGTTATCCGGTAAACGGATTTGGAATGTCCGCTCCTGTGCATCACCGGCTTGCTGAACCGAAACGGAAGGAATCGATGCAAGCGCACGGCGAACATCATCGGCATCAATAGGTTGAAGGTTGTCCGGACTGAAATACACACGGAACGGTTCCGTTGAGATACGCGATGTTTCCGCAGTAATAAAGACGCTCTTTAAGGGAGTATCGGGGGGCGCCGTCATTGTAACCGTGATACCGTTTATTTCTTTCAGCGCATCGCTGAACCGGCTGATATCGGGATAATCGGCATATTTAAACAAGACGGTCTTATTCTCGGAATCCGCCGACAGAGCGGTAATTTCTATGCCTTGCGAGTTCTGTTTAATCTGTACGTTTTTTTCACCGGTATAACTGATGATAAAAGCAGTAGGCGCAAACCGCACTCTTGCGATAAACCCTGCTTGAAAGTCAATACCGAAGTTTATCCCCCGCATAAAAAATCCACCAACGCCCGACAGTATGATTGCAAAACTTACAATCACCATCGGTATAAAAAGTTTACTGAATTTAATGATATGTTTCATGCGTTGCGCCTCCAGCTGATATGAAGTGTTTTTTGCCGTAGTGTTTCGGTACCGAAATCGAATATGAGCCGTGAGACGAATAGGGCGGTAAAGACAGAGGATATAACGCCGATTGTCAAGCTGTATGCAAAACCTTTGATTGGCCCCGTACCGAGAACTGAAAGAAATACGGCGGCAATCAGAGTTGTAATATTGGAGTCCATAATTGCCCAGAAAGCACGGTCAAACCCGGCTTCGATAGCTGCTTCCCTGCTTTTGTGTAGAGCAAGCTCTTCTTTTATTCTCTCGAAAATAACGACATTTGCATCGACTGCCATACCGATTGTCAAAATCATACCGGCGATACTCGGCAGTGTGAGCGTTAGGTTAAAGGCCGATAAAATACTGAATACGATATAGAGATTGAGTATTTGCGCGATACAGGCATTTAAACCGGCGGTGCGGTACCACAGCAGCATAAACGCCAATACTGCGATTAAGCCCCACTGCAGCGCCTTGAGGCCTTGGTTAATTGCCTGAGCGCCCATACTTGCGCCGATAACCTGCTGATTTTCCAATTGCAGCGGCACATTCAGCCATGCGGTACGCAAGACTGTTTTAAGATTCTCCGCCTCTTCCGCTCCGAATCCTTCAATTTGACCGGAACCGCCCGTAATAGGAGTATTGATAGTCGGAGCCGATTTTATTTTTTCATCGGTAACGATCGCCAATTGCTTATCTTTATTTTCGGTGGTAACTTTCGCAAAAATCTCGGCTCCCTCGCCGTCAAGTTCAAAGAGTACCAGCGGCGTATTTTTCTTAGGATCTCGTGCCGTGTTTACCCGTTTCAAGTGCTTACCGTCAAGAGCAGCCTCTTTTTTTACTACTAAAAAGTCCGTCCGCTGATCAACGCCGTATGCATCTTTCTTATATACACCGAGTACTTTTGTATCTTGAGGGATAATAGACGGATCAAGCAAATTATAATCGGCGTCAAAGGTTTGAGTCGGATGAGAGGCATAGTATGTTTTAAAAGCCTTCGTTGCTTCCGCATCTACAATATGAAACGCAAGAAGTCCGCGTCCCATAATAATCGAATTAATTTTATCGGCATCGGCAGCTCCGGGAATTTCAACGTAAATGCGGTCGTTCCCCTGTTGCCGGATTACCGGTTCGGTCAAACCGAATTTATCGATTCGGCTTGTAATAGTGTCAATGGCAATCCGCATAGCGTCTTTTTTTGCCGAACCTGAACTGTCATCGCTATCGTCCGTTATTGCGCTTAAATCGGCTTTGATAATAATGCTCATACCGCCTGAAAGATCAAGACCGAGCTTTACCGCATTTGCTTGCGCACTTTTAATGCTCAAAATTTTTTCGCGGTATGCCGTTTCCAGAATCGGCGACATAACGGCACGGGCTTTTTCCTCAGCCAGTTTGTTTTGTTCTGCACGGTCACTGCCGGTTGCGCTTTGCGGAAAAGCTGCAACCAATGCGCGCGCCGTCCATACTGTCGGTTTCGGCTTATCAAGTTCTTTTAAGTTTTTCTCGGCCTGCTTGATAAGCGGGGCATATTTTGAATCCAGCGGGTCTTTAGAGTCTTGCTTTGCACTCTGAAACAGCGAATCAATATCCGCCCGCGTCATATTTATCACATAGTCTTTGATTTTTTCTCTGGAACCGAGGGCTAATGCTTTATCATTGTTATCTGTCCAGAAATACCATTTAAGGGTGGGATAGAGAAATGCAAAGCACAGTCCCAGCACCGCCAGAATAATCACGAATCGCGTTCGCTTTTTCACGTTTATCTCCTATAAGGCATTTAAACCCGACAGATTTAAAATGCCTTTAAAGTGTTATTTTACATTCTTCAGATTCGGCTGTACGCCGTTATACCGTTCCGCCGGTAAAATCAGGCGGCTGAGGCGTGCTGCTAGCAGTATCTTCCTGCTTGCTGCCTTTTTTACCGAACAAGGAGAAACGCGGCGGCTTTTCCGAGACTGCATCCTGACGCTTCGCCTTCGTTTTTTCGTCCAAGATAACGGAGGCAATCGCCGTGCGGTTCATTTCAATCTTACAATTTTCGTCAACTTTGAGAATAATCGTTGTGTCTTTGACAGAGGAGATAACTCCGTGAATACCGCCGATTGTAATGATTTTATCGCCTTTTTGGACGCCCGCAATCAATTCCTGTGTTTTCCGCTGTTCTTTTTTTTGCGGCAAAATAATAAAAACATAAAAAATCACAAAGAGAAGACCGACCGTAACAGGCATAATCCATCCGCCGCCTGTTCCAACCTGCTGCTGCAATAATGGAATAAGATTCATCACTTACATCCTTACATGTATCATAAAATAATGGAAATGAGGATAACACAAAAAAAATAGGTAGTCAAGGAATTATGCTGACAGGAATCAGGACTGACGCAACAGCGATCCCACGCTACTTCCCTAAAGTACGTTTTTTTAGTATGGTTGCAATCAATAACCTAATTCTAATGCTTCAATAAAGAGGAAACATGATGAACCCTATGTATAATCAGGAAGATACAACGAAAGACAAACCCGCTGATGCTGTACAAGATCAAATTATGCAGAAATTTTTAAACACCCGCCAAATTATTCTATCGGGAGAAATAAACAAAGAGCTCGCAGAAAAAGTCATCCGACAGCTTTTAGTAATGGAAGCAGCTTCCGCTTCAAAACCGATTTATGTGTATATTGATTCACCCGGCGGAGATGCCGACGCAGGTTTTGCGATTTTCGATATGATCCGTTTTATAAAACCGCCTGTTTATACGATCGGTATGGGATTAGTTGCAAGCGCCGGAGCGCTTATTTTATTAGCCGCTCAAAAAAATTACCGGCTTGGTTTGCCGAATAGCCATTATCTCATTCATCAACCCTTATCCGGTATAAAAGGCGTCGCAACCGACATTGAAATTCATGCAAAAGAAATTGAAAAAATGCGGGTAAAGATCAATATGCTTATTGCAGCCGAGACCGGCAAAGCGGAAAGCGAGGTTGCAAAAGATACCGATAGAGACTATTGGCTCAATGCCGATGAGGCCGCCGCTTACGGACTTATTATGGATGTCATCAAAAGCCGTAACGACTTACCGAAACATCGCTGCTAAATCAACAAGCCTAACGCAGAGTATCGGGGGGATTAAATCCTCCGTAAGCAAAAACTGAGTTCCGTGTTGCTTGCGCAACAGGGCAGAATATAGTATAGTGAGCCTATCAATGGGGTGCCGGAATAACCGATTCCGTGCTGAGAGCATACCCAAAGGATGTCCGTATGGACATCTTATACCTGATCCGGATAATGCCGGCGGAGGGAATAATGAAACACCGCTTTTATTTCTTTTTATGTATCTGTTTTTCACTACAGTCTTTATCAGTTTTTGCATACGGCTCAAAAGAACCGGCGCCTTCTGCATCAAAAAAATTAACAGTCTATACGACAAAATCCTTTGCAGCCGATTACGGACCCGGCCCGAAAATTGCCGAGTTATTCAAAGCAAACACTGGCGCAGAAATCGAATATGTTATCTGTAAAGAAGGCGTTTTAAACCGTGCAGTAGCGGAACACGGAAAGACCGTTGCGGATGTGTTCGTCGGTATCGACAACCATCTCGTTGAAAAAGCGCGGAAAGCAGGGATTCTACAAGCCTATCGTCCTAAAAATGCAGCCGAAAAAATATCGAATGATATTGTTATTTCCGCCGATTGGCTTTTAACGCCTTTCGATTACGGCTATTTTGCTTTTATGTACGATACTAATGTAAAGCTCCCGCGGCCGAAAACATTACAAGATCTTACCAAGCCTGAATACAAAGGCACGGTGGTCATATTAGATCCGCGAACGAGCACACCCGGCCTTGGTTTGATTGCATGGACAAAAGCGGCATTCAAAGATGCGTATCTTGATTTCTGGAAAGCCTTTAAACCGTCGATATTTACTATGTCTCCGAAATGGAGCGCCGGATACGGACTTTTCACAGCCGGAGAAGCTCCGCTTGCATTATCATACACAAGCAGTCTCGCCTCGCACATCCTCTATGATAAAACGGAGCGTTTCCAACCGCTCATCTTTGAAGAAGGCCATATCATACACATTGAAGGAATGGGAATTGCAGCCGGTACAAAAAACACCGCTCTTGCGCGAATGTTTATTGATTTTATGCTTTCCGATGAAGTACAAAGTTTTTTACCGGAAACACAATTCATGTTTCCAGCCGTAAAGGACATTACACTGCCCGCCTCTTTTAAAGATGTGCCGGCGCCTACAAAAATACTCAAAATCAGTACGGATGATGAAAACGAATTAGTTAATCCGGTACTCGATGTCTTGCAGCAATAGTCCATCTATCCGCAAAAGGCCCCATGCAGCAATACGTTTCTATGCGCTTGTTGCTGCGGGGTGTGTCTTTTTAGCTGTCGTCTTAGCTTTTATCCTCCCGTTCATAACAGGTTTCATTCCGCTCTTTTCGGATCGTTATGATTTTTCCCTACTGATCGGCTACGGTACGCAAGAAGACGGCAGCATGTCCCGCATTCTTAAAATCACTGCTTTTACTATTGCACAAGCACTTATTTCGGCGTTTCTTGCCACTGGAGTCGGCTTGGCAGCGGCATTCTTCTGTGCAAATAGAAATTTCCGCATGAGAAGCATTGTATTAGCTCTTTCAAGTGTCCCGCTTTGCGTACCGGCTGTTATCATCGCACTAGGATTTATCCTCTTTTTTGGAACAAACGGCATTTTTAATACTCTTATACGGTTCATCTTCCGCATAGATAGACCGATTATTACCTCACTTTTCTCATTGAAAGGAATCATTCTTATTCATGCTTTCTACAATTTTCCCCTTGCTATGAAAACCATTACGCATATGTGGGAACGGCTCGGATGGGAAGAAGAACAGGCTGCTGAACTTTTAGGAGCAAACCGCTTTCGTATTTTTACAACGATAACCCTGCCCGCTTTATTTCATCCGGTAGCGGCATCTTTTTTACTGATATTCTTGTTCTGCTTTTTCAGTTTCATCATTATTTTACTATTCGGCAGCTTGGGAGTAACAACCTTGGAAGTCGAATTGTATAAAACTGCACGGGCAAGTCTCAATATGCATTTTGCAGCAAAAATTGCCCTGATAGAACTGATAACGGCAGCAATGGTGATCATATTTTATGCCGGTATTCAGAAAAAATATGCCGAACCAAGCGGCGTAAAACCGCTACGGGAACGGACAGCGCTGCAAGGGCAAGCGGAAAAACTGTTCTTTGTTTTCACTATGGCACTTATCCTATTCTTTCTCATTGCGCCGCTGAGTGCAATTTTTTTGCATTCGCTCTACAACGTACATCATTCATCGCTTTTCAATAAATTTGCCTCATTAAAGGCATGGAAGCATATCGTTGCCGCTCCTGTATTTTGGCAAGCATTGCTAACAACACTGTCTGTCGGCTTTTGTACTACCGGCATAACGCTCACAGCAGCGATTTTCTTTGCATATCTTACCCTGTTTACACCGCCGAAAATGATCTTTACGGTTATTCCTTATGTTCCGCTTGCTGTATCCTCAGTAATGCTCGGATTCGGCTGGTTCTTATTAAAGCCAAACGGCTCACTCATTATATTGATCATTACCCAAAGCGCCCTTGCATGGCCGTTTGCATGGACTCATATCCATGCCTGCATGATGCGGATTCCGGAAAACACGCTCTACGCGGCCATCTTACTGTCGGAGAATAAACCGGCGCTTTTTTTCCGAGTCCTTCTCCCCCTCTGCAAAAGCGGTATTGTTGCTGCAGCCGCTTTTGTGTTTGCAATAAGCGCAGGAGATGCATCTTTGCCGATGATCTTAAATCTTCCTCGCTTTCAAAATTTAGCTGTCCTATTATTCGACTACGCAGGCTCATACCGCTTTACAGAATCTTCAGCTGTTGCTGTAGTATTAACACTTATCACAAGCTGTGTCTTCTTTTTGCAAGATAAACAGTATACCGGAGAATAGCTATGGCCGGCGCCTTTTTACAAATTGATCGTGTAACGAAACGCTTTGGAAAAACCGTTATTTCAATTTCTTTTACATTAGAAGCCGGTTCCGCAATAGCGCTGCTGGGCAATTCCGGTTGCGGAAAAAGCACGACTCTTAAAATGATTGCAGGCTTAATTACCCCTGATTCGGGAAAAATCATCTTAAACGGAGAAGATATTACCGCTCTTCCCGCCGCTCAACGCAATATCGGTATGATGTTTCAAGACTATGCCTTATTTCCGCATTTAACGGTAGAAGATAATATCGGTTACGGCCTCGTATCACAGGGGATATCCAAAAAAGAAAGCCGAAAAGAAGCCGCTGTATGGCTTGAACGGTTCGGATTAGCCGGAATGGAGAAACGGCGCATTGAGCACTTATCAGGCGGAGAAAAACAGCGTGTTGCTCTTGCCCGTACACTCGCAGTGAAACCGTCAATTATTCTTTTTGATGAGCCGCTTACAGCGCTTGATACCAATATGCGCATCCGCCTCCGACATGAACTAAAAGATCGGCAAAAATCACTCGGCTACGCTGCCGTGTATGTTACGCATGACAAAGAAGAAGCTCAATTTCTAGCGGATCAAATAATCGAAATGCCTCAGCACAAATAAAAAAAGCCCGGCAGCTACCTACTTTCCCACATGATCTGCAGTATCATCG
>CAJPOL010000074.1 GCA_905372265.1 uncultured Treponema sp.
CGGGAGCGACGGGGCTCGAACCCGCGATCTCCGGCGTGACAGGCCAGCGCGATAAACCAGCTTCGCTACGCCCCCGTAATGGAAAATACTATATACCATCTTAAACAAAAAGTCAAGAGGGTGCATTGCAAGGAAAAGTAATTTTTTTAATGTAAGCACAGAGCGTAAGAGAACGCAGAGATAAAGCTCAACAGGTAATCCTTACACTCAAAATTGACATTTTTAACGATTCCTTTATACTGTAAGGGACATTTAAAAACGGATATTTTAGATGTTCCCTACAAGCATGCGAGGATGGTAGCTATGCACGATAAAAGCGATAGTTTTTTGCAATATATGGAGTTCCATATTCACCGCAGCGTACGCGAAAAATGCCGGTTCCATAAAAAACTTTTCTGTTCAACGGGAAATGTTATTCTGCGGAATATCGACGATGTGTATGCGTTTACCTTTCAGTATAACACTGCCGTTGAGCAAGGCGTATTCGGACAACCGGCGAGTCCCGAACAATTCTTAAAAGCGGGACAGCTGAACGCTATGGGGCTCATCGATGAAATTTTCCATTACATGTGCAGATTATACCGGCGGGACGTATGCGCCGATTTTTTCAGCAAGGGGTACCGCTTTACCGATGATGCGCTGCAGAGCAAAAAACTCCCTCCGCTTGACTCCTTACTGACGGATTTTTGCACGCTGTTTCCGCCTGCCGCAGTCTATACCGGCGCAATGACAGTACCTGAGTGGTTCTGCGGCGCCGATCCCGCATCGGGGATTGAAAATAAGTACCTTGCATTTGAAGAATTTATTTTGTTTAAACTCGCCAATGAGAATCCTGCTTTTCAGCCGTTCCAACCTCTTTTCAGCGATGCGGAATTGTCGGCGCATCCGGCCTATACAGTGTGCTGGGAAGCGCTCCGCGACTGGTCAACCCGCAATGAGGTATTCGGGCCTGAGCAGCGCGACCTTATTTCCCTGTTAAAGGCGCCGGTGGAATATGCTCCTTTCAGCCTAAAACGGCAGCTCGACTATATCCGTACTCATTGGTTTGCATTACTCGGAGAGCTGCTCGGGCGGCTTTTAACCGGACAGGATATTTTATCCGAAGAAGAAAAGGCCGCATGGCACGGAGGAGGAGGGACAGCAGGCAGCTATGCCGGTATGGGAGCTGCCCAATTTGAAGAACTTTCAAAAGAATATGAACGATTCAGCGCCGATTACGATTGGATGCCCAATGTCGTTATGATGGCAAAAAGTACATTGGTGTGGCTTGATCAGCTCAGTAAGAAATACAGCCGTTCCATAACGAGACTTGACCAGATACCCGATGAGGAACTTGACTTTCTTGCAGAGGCGGGATTTAACGCGCTCTGGCTCATCGGAGTCTGGGAACGCTCTGCCGGAAGCGCGCGTATCAAGCAAATCTGCGGGAATGGAGACGCCGCAGCAAGCGCATACAGCCTGATGGACTATGAAATTGCGGATGAAATCGGCGGATGGCAGGCAGTTGATAATCTGCGGCAGCGAGCGCTTTCCAGAGGCATCCGGCTGGCTGCCGATATGGTGCCTAATCATACGGGACTCGATTCACAATGGGTGATTGAGCAGCCTGACCTCTTTATCCAAAGCAGGGAAAGCCCCTTTCCAAGTTATTCTTTCAACGGCGAAAATCTTTCCCGCGATTCGCGCGTCGGCGTTTATCTTGAAGATCACTATTATTCCAGAAGCGACTGCGCTGTGGTTTTTAAGCGTGTTGACCATCATACAGGCGATGTCCGCTACATCTATCACGGTAATGACGGTACCGGTCTTCCGTGGAACGATACTGCGCAAATCGATTTTCTTAATCCGCAGGCGCGGGAAGCGGTCATACAGAAGATAATGCACGTTGCGCGTAATTTTCCGATTATCAGGTTTGATGCCGCCATGGTGCTGGCTAAAAAGCATATCCGCCGGTTATGGTATCCGGAGCCCGGTTACGGAGGCGATATTGCCAGCCGTTCCCGGTATGCGCTTTCGACAAAAGAGTTCCAGCAACGGATTCCTGAGGAGTTCTGGCGGGAAGTAGTAGACCGCTGTGCGGCGGAAGTTCCCGGAACACTGCTGCTTGCCGAAGCGTTTTGGATGATGGAAGGTTACTTTGTGCGTACGCTCGGTATGCATCGGGTATATAATTCCGCGTTTATGAATATGCTCAAACGGGAAGAGAATGCAAAATACCGGCTTGCTATCAAAAATACCCTTGAATTCGATCCGCAAATCCTCAAGCGGTATGTCAATTTTATGAACAACCCCGATGAAGAAACCGCTGTCGCTCAATTCGGCCGCGATGATAAGTATTTCGGCGTATGCACCATGCTGGTCGCTATGCCCGGTCTTCCGATGTTCGGACACGGACAAATTGAAGGTTTTGAAGAAAAATACGGTATGGAGTACCGCCGAGCCTATTATGATGAACAAGTCAACTACGGCTTGGTAGACCGGCACCGCTATGAAATCTTCCCGTTAATGCGGCTCCGCCGTTTATTCTCAGGCGTAGAAAATTTCCTTTTGTATGATTTTTGGTCAAGCGGTTCGGTCAATGAGAATGTCTTTGCATGGTCGAATGCGGCGGAAGGCGCCCGTTCGCTCATTCTCTATAATAACAAGTACGAACAAACGGCCGGTTGGATAAAAGTATCCGCTGCATATGCCGTTAAGGACCCTGACGGGGAAAAGAAGCTGATACAGCGCACATTGGCGGAAGGACTGCAATTAGCCTGTTCGCCGCGTCATTTTACGATTTTCCAAGAACAGCATTCAAAACTCTGGTATATCCGCGAAAGCGCTCATATTGCGGAATCAGGGCTTTTTGTTGCCCTCAACGGATTTGAAACGCAAGTGTTTTTGAATATCCATGAAGTTGAGGATAGCGGAGATAGCCGGTACCGCACTCTTTGCAGCAATCTCGGCGGGCGGGGTATAGCGGATATTGCGATGGCAATCAATGAGATTCGGTTTAAGCCGCTGTATGCAGCGCTTTCAGCCTGTATCACACGGGATTATTTTGACGGCATTGCCGGTTTAATCGATAACGGCCGGAACGGTACCGGCACGGCAAATCTTGAGCAGCGCATAGAAGCCTTTCTTAAAAAAACAGCGCCGGCCGTTTCCGCATTCTTTTCCGAGCTGCAAAGAGCGTTCAACGCTTATCTGACGGAACAGGGAGAGCCGATTCCGTCCGTAAAGGCTGATCCGGTAAAGAAACTGCTTAGTCTTTATAAAGCGCGTCTTTGCCGGTTCGTTTTTTCCGCTTCCGGCGTATTGGAAGATCATGCGCAGCATTTAGCGCCTGTGCAGGCTATCGGTTTTGAACTCTTTATGCAAAAACTATCGGAGCAAAAAGAAACCGTATCGGCCTATAGCGGAGCGCTCTTGCTTTTTGCGGTAGAAGATATGGTAACGCATTATCAATCTCCCGTAACGGCGCATACGCTCTCAGCTCATTGGCAGCTTGAACGGAAAACCGCCGAGATCATGGCTTCGACCGGATATATCCTGAAAGAACGGCAGAGTATCTTAAACACCGTGCCGTATCTGTGCCATGTACACGGAGAGCGGGGGGCAAAAACAGTGCGCCGTATGGGAATACTGCGTAGTATAGCAAACGATTCCGGCTGCATTAACCGGCTTCAGCTCCATGAGTGGGATGGAATCCGGTGGTTCAGCAGGGAAGGCGCTGAAACATTTGCCGATGAAATGGCTATCCTGTTGTTCCTTTATGCAGCAAAGCCGTCAAGAACCGCCGCTCTGCATAAATCGGTAGAGGATGCCGTCCGCTTCCGGAAACTGCTTGAAGAACTGCACACGGCAATCCAAGCCTCAGGGTATAAAACCGATAGTTTTATACAGCTTTTTTCCGGCGTAAAAAAGAAACCGGCGAGACGCAGTGGCAAATCCTCCGCTTTTTAGAACAATCGATAAAGCGGTTTCTCTGTACCGCATGATTGAAGCGGATGACCGTATTTTGCTGGCCGCATCCGGCGGTAAGGATTCGACGGCCTTAGCCGAGTACTTTGCCTCACGGGTAAAGCGGCGGACGCCGGTTTTTACCGTATCGGCGTTGCACATTGCAACCGATATCGGTTCAGGCTTTTCTTCTGAGCTGAAAAACCGGTTTAATAAATGGGAAATCGGACTGAATATTAAGGAAATTTCGGTTCTGGGTAGACTGAAAGCAGGCAAAAAGATGAACTGCTGGTGGTGTTCCAGCCAGCGGCGGCTTGAGTTAAGCAGATATGCGCAAGAGAACGGATTTAATAAGATTGCGCTGGGACATCATTTGGATGATATTTTAGAAACCATGCTGATGAATGCGCTGAACAAAGGCGAACTTGCGACGATGCCGCCTGTTTTAACCTTTGATAAATTTCCGCTTACTATTATCCGGCCGCTTTGTCTTGCCGATATTCCGATGATTGTCCGTCATGCTCAAGCGCAAGGATATAGCTCCTCTGTCTGTACCTGCCGGTATCAGGAAAATTCCGGACGGAAAAAAGCCCGCACCCGCCTTGACCGGCTGACGGACGGAAATTATGCGCTTAAAAGGAAGCTCTTTGACGCGCTGCGCACGGTCAACACGGCCTATTTGCCGTAATGCGCGGTATGCTGTTCAACAATCATATTATTTCGATACTTCCATTATATATGTTTTTAAAAAATACAGTAATTCGCCGGCGCTTTCAGTCTCAGGAAAAACAGACGGCGTATCGTAATAAGGAGAAATAAGTATTCGGGTATCAAGAGCGCGAAAAAACAGTTCTCTATAGGAATCTTTTGGAATATGCGGAAAAAGATAGCGGCTTTTTTTATGCCAAATAACGGAAACAAGCTGCTCTGCCTGCCGGCAAACCGCAGCGTGATCTTTTTTTGATGCCGTATGCGGACGTTTTTTTTCGTTGTCTTTCTTATCGCGGTCTTCTTTTTGCATAATTCGCCGGACATCAAAAAAAGCCCGCGCAAGGCCGTATACAAGCGGCGGAAATAGCGGATCCGAAGGAGGAACGGCTGTCTCCCACCCGGAGTATGCCGCAATAATACCGCACGGCGCAGGATAGGCAGGCGTTACTAAAAAAAGCGGCGGCTCAAGCGCTTCTTCGGCTGTCCTTTCCACACCGGCGCTGCCCCTATTGGTACGCTGAAACTCTGCATAATCAAGCCCTAAAAACGGACGCCATACCGGAAGCTGTTCTTCAGTATCTTTTTTTAATGCGGCACGGACAATCCGTTCCGCTTTTTCCGCCGATTCGTACCAGCGGATGATCGGACGATCAGGTATAAGAGCGCTCACTGCCCGCTCCAGCTGCCGGTCGGCCTTTGTCGGCAGAAAGCCGGTTAATCCGCGGTCAAAAAATTGCTTACACATGAGATTCGCCTGTCCTGCTTTCCGCCCAAGTATGGACTGCCCGCCGTCCAGCCATAGATCGAGCAAGCGGATGTTTTTTTCCGTATAGAGATAATAACCGCGCGCACGGCGTACATCACCGTACCGCCGGCGGATTTCAGCATAGAGGTCAATCATGGAAGTGAAATAATGGCATAATAGAAAAAAAACTACAAGCCATGCTATTGAATTGACGTATCGGCTTCTTTCGGTTACACTCGGCAAATATGAAAATTTGGCTGAAATATTTTATCGGTATTGTATTAGGAATCCTATTCGCTCTGATAGCCGGTACGGAAAATACCTTTTTTATGAAAGCAATCGATTTTTTATCGGAAGCAGCTATTCAGTTCGGCAGATATTCCCTCTATCCGGCAGTGTTTTTCGGCTTTACGGTCAGTATTTTTGAATTACGCGAAAATAAGAGTTTGTTACGGCTGGCATGCTTAACAATCATCATCATAGGCGCTCTATCGCTCTTATTAACATTCATCGGAGGGCTGTCAGTCTTTATCCGGAATCCCCCCCAAATTCCGATTTTTTTTGAAGGAACCGCCACTGTGCAAGTGATCGGTATTCGGGATTCTCTATTGGCCCTGCTGCCTTCAAGCGGTTTTGAAGCGCTTTTGAACGGCGCCTATATTCTTCCGCTCTGTATTTTCGGAGGATTTGCAGGAGCCGGCTGCGCTGTTGATAAAAGCATCGCAAAACCGGCGGTAACGCTTTTTGATTCGCTTGCACGGGTCTCATACGCAGTTATGGTATTCTTTGTCGATATGCTGGTATTCGGTATGGTAGCTCTTTCTTCTTACTGGGTTATCCGTTTTCGGGAGATGCTGCAAACACCCGTGTTTATCGATTTTATTCTCCTGATTGTCTTCGATTTTTTCTTTATCATATTGATTGTATATCCCATACTGCTCAAGATTTTTTGTAGGGATATTAATCCGTACCGTATTCTTTATGCAGGACTTGCGCCGATGCTGGCAGCATTTTTTTCCGGTGATGCTCATGTTGTACTGCCCGTCTTGTTACGGCATACGAATGAAAGTCTTGGTATACGGAGGCGTATCTCATCCGTTGCAGTGCCTGTTTTCTCCGTATTCGGACGGGCGGGGTCTGCAATGGTTATTACAGTGAGTTTCATTATAATACTAAAATCCTACTCAGGCTTATATATCAATATAAAAGATATGATATGGCTGACTGCAATGGCATGTCTTTTTTCATGTCTGCTGGGACGGTTTCCTACAGGAGGAACGTATGTCGCACTGGCTTCTATCTGCACGCTGTATGGAAGAGGATTCGTAGAATCGGGGTATCTCATTTTGCGACCTGCCGCATTTTTTATCGGAGCGGCTGCATCGGCCTTAAATGCCCTTACTGCAATTGTCGGAACCTATATCATTGCTTACCGTTTTGATATGACCCGTACAAAAGACTTACGCTTCTTTATTTGACGGCATCCGGTCTTTAGTCTCTCTTCAGCAATAAAACACACAATGCAAAAGCATTTTTCCGTTCCGCCATTATTAAAAGAAATCAGTTCTTACTTCCGTAATGCCGGTTTTTCCGTTTATTTGGTAGGCGGCGCTGTCAGAGATTCGCTATTGCATAAACCTGCAAGCGATTGGGATATTGCGACCGATGCAACGCCTCTTGAGGTTATGCGTTTATTTAAAAAGACCATTCCGACCGGTATTGAGCATGGTACCGTTACCGTCATTTATAAAAAGAAGCACATTGAGTGTACGACTTTTCGAGCCGAAGCGGGGTATGCGGACGGCAGGCATCCTGATTCCATTTCGTATGCTGCTACTATAGAAGAAGACCTTTCCCGCCGTGATTTTACGATGAATGCTATAGCGGTATCGCTTCCTGACGGAGCGGTCATCGATCCGTTTAACGGAACTGCGGACATTCAATCCGGCTGTATCAGAACTGTCGGCGCTCCCCTTGACCGGTTTTTAGAAGACGGGCTGCGCCCTATGCGTGCCGTGCGTTTTGCGGCTCAACTGAACTTTGCAATCGATACAGGAACCGCAGCTGCTATTCCCCATGCGCTGCATATTACTGCAAAAATAGCCGTTGAGCGGTTTCGGGATGAATTTAACAAAATGCTTGTCAGCTCTAATCCGCTTATCGGATTGCGGCTTATGGAACAGACCGGCTTATTGGCTCTGTTTCTCCCTGAGCTTGCCCGCTGCCGCGGTGTCGAGCAAAAAGGCTTCCACCGGTTTGATGTGCTTGATCACAGCTTTTTAGTGTGCGCAGCCTGTCCTTCCGGCAGCGGCTCTCTGCATATCCGGCTTGCAGGGCTTTTTCACGATATTGGAAAGCCGGAGGTACGGCAGCAAACCGGCGACGGATCCTATACCTTTTACCGGCATGAAATTGTTTCCGAGAAACTGACCCGCGCTATTATGCAGCGGCTCAAATATGCCAACGCTGAAATTGAGAAAACGGCGCACTTAGTTGCTCAGCATATGTTCCACTATGAACAGTCATGGACTGATGCCGCTGTCCGCCGGTTTATCGTCCGCATCGGGAAAGAATCAATCGATGACCTTTTTGCACTGCGGCAGGCTGATACCTACGGACTTGCCGGCGTACCGGTAGAACCTATTTTGCTTGCCGAGTTTGCGGCCCATATCGATGCGGTTTTGAAAGCAGACGGAGCGTACAGTTTGAAAGATTTAGCGGTGAACGGAAAAGACTTGATGGCAATCGGTATTCCTGCTGGAAAGCATCTCGGTCTTGTGTTACACGAGCTTTTAGAAACGGTATTGGACGATCCTTCGCAGAATACGCGGGAACAGCTTTTACCGATTGCCGAAGCGCTGTACCGGCGTCTTCAGCAGCTTCAATAACGTTAAAACAAAAATCACATTTTGCTGTCCATCTCTACTGTTTCTTATCTCCGATCAATCTTCCACCCGATTGCTTCTTCACGGATGCCGACAAAACGGCGGTATAAACCTTCCTGCTGCATAAGTTCAGCATGAGTACCCCGCTGCACAATGCGTCCTTCATCAAGCACAATAATTTGATCCGCTTTGCGTACCGTATTCAATCGATGCGCAATCATTAAGAGTGTTTTGTTTTTTGTCAGCTCCTCGATAGCTGTTTGCAACTCATGTTCATTTTCAGGATCGACACTGGCAGTCGCTTCGTCTAAAATAACAACAGGTGCATCCTTGAGAATTGCCCGCGCGATGGAGATACGCTGCTTTTCTCCTCCCGACA
>CAJPOL010000075.1 GCA_905372265.1 uncultured Treponema sp.
CAGGCATCTTCTAAACACTCAGGTTAGACGTGCTTTGTATTCTTACATTAGTCAGGGATTCCGCTGTGAACAAGAGATTTTCATGCGCGCTATCATATAAAGCTGCATTTCGCTTTTGTTTTCTTTCATCGCTGAATCCCTGAATGCGAATTTCGCTGCTATGCAGCTTAAGAACGTATACTTTCTTGTATATTTTTTAATGATGACATCTTTAGGCGCTTTGCCAAAGGTATGCGTAGACGAAAACATTCCAGATACTATGGAACACGATAATGATTGTGATACCGGCGTAAGGCGGAAGCCGGCATTTAAGACGGAGATAGCCGAATCGGAATACAGCTCCGGCACATGCCGCAAAGCAGACCGATGCACTGCCAAGATAGCGATGTGCAGCAGCAAACAGAAGAATTGCAGGTGATTCCGTTACAAAAAGCGTCAAACGGCCGTCTTTCAGGTGAGATATAAACGGAAAATGAGATGCTCTGAACCGATGTACGCATAGCTTATACAGGGTGTGGAGGCGGTTCGGTATATACACGCGATAGAGAAGCTCTTCATAAACTGCTGCAAAGGCTACTATAATATAGAAAGAAAGCTGATCATACAAACCGGCCGGTTTCGGCGGGAGGATAAACGGAGCGGAAGAAAAAAGCGGCGGTACAATCAGCGCACAGAGTATCATACACTCAAACACCAAGAGAAACTGCCGGACATAACGCTGTACTATCATGTTACCTCTCTGCAAGCTGAAAATCCGGTACTTGACAAAAACTTCGTTATATGGATAATGCACTAAGCATGAGTGCCGATGCACTTAGTCTTTGCGCATATGCAAAGATTAATATTCATCTAAAGGTTCTTGCAAAAAGAAACGACGGGTTCCATAATCTGGAAAGCATTTTTCAGCGTATTTCAATAGCGGATTATCTTTCTATAGCAAGATCGGATAATCATCGGGATTGTATCATTGACTCGCCTTTGATGCAACTGCCTTACGATAATACGCTTACAAAAGCGTGGGATATATTTCGATCTGTTGCCAAGATTAACGGCGGTATACAGGTTCGTATACTAAAAAATATACCTGCCGGAAGCGGACTAGGTGCAGGATCTTCGGATGCGGCTTCGCTGTTAATGGCTGTAAATGAACTTTTTCACGTTCACTATACAACGGCGGAGTTGAAAAAACTTGCTGAACAGGTAGGAAGCGATGTTCCGTTTTTTCTAACGGATCCGGCAAGTGTGGTGGTTGGACGCGGAGAGCAGTGCATTCCGATACAAGCCCGAACCGATTGCTTCGGTATTCTTGTCTGGCCTGAAGTGCATAGTTCAACAAAAGAAGCATATCGATTGTTGGATAGCACGAAACAGACTGATGGAATTGAGGCGGTTCCATGGGGCGCTGAAAAAATGATTGCGCATTACCGGCTTCCGATTGAGGAATGGCGGTTTGTTAATGATTTTCAACCGGTGATGGAAACATGTTATCCGGTTGTTGAAGAGGTCTGTCGGGATTTATATAATAACGGTGCTGCTTTTGCACGTATGAGCGGTTCCGGTTCTGCCGTATTCGGATTATTTCTAACGGCGGCGGCGGTGCAAAGGGCGGCTGACAATATATCGAAAAAGTGGAAGTGGTGTAAACCATTTGTTTTGCTTGCGTCATAATCGGTTTGAATGGGAAATCCGGCAAACTGTAAGGAGGCGTTCGATATGGAAATTACTGATGTTCAAATTCGGAAGGTTTTAACTGAAAGTAAATTAAAAGCCTATGCTACCGTTACTTTTGATGGTTGCTTCGTGTTGCATAACGTGAAGCTCGTTGAAGGAGAGAAAGGCATCTTTGTTGCAATGCCGAGCCGTAGAACAAAGGCTGGAGCGTATAAAGATATTGCGCATCCTATAACGCCTGATTTCCGCATAGAGATGCAGAACAAAATACTTTCGGCCTATACCGCATATATGGTATCGAATAGAACGGAAGTAACCCCTGAGGAATTTTGCAGTAGTTTTTCAGACTGCATGTAAAAATCCTTTCGCTATTTCCATATGTATGGAAAAAATATCCGTTAAGAATTGAGGTTTTTAGCGGGTATTTAGACAAAGTATACATCGCTTTTTAAGAGAGCGTGTTTTTATAGTGGGACGTCGGCAAGTGGTAAGCCAACGGCTTTTGGTGCCGTCATTCCGTAGGTTCGAATCCTACCGTCCCAGTCCCAAACCGGCTGATCCGTATAGTATAAAGAGCCGGTATGTAAACGTCACTACAACAAAGGGGCATTTTTATATGAAAGTGCCCCTTTGTTGTTTATTTTGGAAAGGAGTTTTCAATTTATGGAAGAAAAGGTATTGGCTGCATGCCGTCGAACTGTATTTGGAAAAACCGCTGCTGCAAAATGCCGCAGTACCGGCCGTTTGCCTGCGGTCATCTACGATCGCGAAGGTCATTCAACGGCGATTGATGTCCCCTATAAGGAATTTGAGAAATTATTTAAAACCGTAACCGAAAGTACGCTTATTAGTATAAAACTGGATGAGAAAGACGAGTACGAAGCTTTTATCAAAGACTATCAGTATGATATTGTAACCGATAAAATTGCTCATGCCGATTTCTATGCAGTTGAGCGCGGTAAATTATTGCGTACAAAAATCAGAATCCGTTTAGTCGGTTCTCCCGAAGCGCTCAGGCAAGGGGCGGTACTTGAGAAGGGTATTACGGATTTGGAAGTAGAGTGCTTACCGAAAGATTTACCTGAACGCATTATCGTTGATGTTGAAAAATTGAATGCAAATGAATCAATTCATATCCGCGATATTACGGTTTCAGAAAAAGTAAAAGTTCTTACTGATCCCGATTTAGCTGTAGCAACCCTGAAATTTGCAAAAGCGGATACGCCTGCTCCTGCAGCTGAGACGGAAGCAGCGGCAACAACATAAGTGTACATAAAAAAGCAGGCATTATGCCTGCTTTTTTATTCGTGCGGAGGGTTTAATACCCCGACGCTTGCGTCGTAACGAAGGGTATTAAAGCCGACTGCAACCACCTTATGAGAACAACATACCCCGACGCTCGCGTCGGGGTTGTTGATTTGTTGTGCACTCTCTTTTCTAAATCCGCATAGTCTGATATGCTCGCACACGATCAAAAAAAAGGAGATTCAATATGAAACTACATCATGTGCAGCGGGCGCCGGTATTACAGGCTATTGTTCTCTTTTGTTTTTCAATCTATTTCATAGCGGTAGTGGCATCAGGGGCGGTATATCAGTATGTACATGAACGCCATATTCCTATGCTGTTATTTTCTGCGGTGCTTTTTCTTATCATCGGGATAGTATATATACAGTGTGCATTTCAAAAAAAATATACCGCACAGAAGCCTAGTCATTTTTTATATCTATTGATCTTTTTCATGCCTTTTATCGGCATTATTGTTACGCTAAAACAGGATTTCGATTTCTCCGCCCTTGCTTATACCGATTCTCTTTCCGAGCAGAGCGCTATTGCTCCGTTTTTTTCAAACCCCGAGACCGTTAAACCGGCCTTAGAAAACGGTGTTATTGTGATGAATGATCAAAATTTTGCAGCGTGGCTTACGGAATTATATATGCAGCTTGACTCATGGATAGGAACAAAAATTACCGTCAGCGGTTCCGTGTGGAAAGATCAAGATTATTTCGCTGCCGATGAATTTGCCGTCGCCCGTATGATGATGCTGTGCTGTGCGGCAGACATGCAGCCGGTCGGATTTTTAGCGCAGTGGGCCGAAGCAAAAAATTTAACGGATAATGACTGGGTTATGGTGAGCGGGACAGTGGGAAAAAAACAATATGACAGCAGCGCTGACCCCATCATTATTGTTGACAGTGTAAAAAAGATACCCCGTCCGCAACGCGAATACCTTTATCCATAAAAGAAATCACCGGTGCTTCTTCAAAAGTCTGTTCTCCTTTAAAAAACAACGGTTACCGTACATTTTTTCTTGCGTAATGCAGCTTTCTCTGTTATAATCGATTTATAATCATACTTTAGAACTTATCAAATATTTTTTTTTACATCGGCCTGAGCTGAATAAAATAAGACTAATGACATTAGTCTTGAATCGTATCAGTAAAGGCGCAAAGGAGTATGCACTATGGATAATCATGCGATGTGGCAGGATTTAGGAATGGATGTAAAGACACACGATCTGCTCTGCGAGGCATTGCCTCAGGCATTTGGAGATGTGTATTTATCGCAAAAGAACCGGCCTAAGGGAATGGACTATTTCAACATGGTTGTGGCCGACATTCACGGTATCAGACCCGCCGAATTGATCGCCTTTCAGAAAACCGGAGGAAAGGTTGTCGGCAGTTTTTGTATCCATGTTCCCGATGAGGTCGTCATTGCAGCCGGGGCAATTGCAACAGGACTATGCAGCGGCTCGCAGTTTTGGGTACCCGGCGGCGAAAAGGTATTGCCTACCGCGACCTGCCCGCTCATCAAGGCCTCGCTCGGCGCCCGGTTTGATCGCACCTGTCCGTTTTTTAGGATTTGTGATCTTTTTGTCGGAGAAACGACCTGCGACGGCAAGAAAAAAGCGTGGGAAATCCTTGCGGAGGATGCCCCTATGTACATCATGGATATTCCGCAGCAAAAACGCCCAGCCGACTTTACAAAATGGGAAGATGAAATTCACGGTTATATCAAAAAAATGGAAGAATTAACCGGCAATAAAATCACCGCAGAAAAATTGCACGATGCGATTGTGTTGGTCAACAACAAACGCCGTGCATTACAACGGCTCAATGCGGTACGGAAAGCAAAAAACGTCCCCATTAGCGGCCGTGATGTACTGCTTATCCATCAAATTGCTTTCTATGATGATCCTGCGCGGTTTACACAGATGGTGAATAACCTTTGCGATGAGCTTGAGGAGCGGATTAAAAACGGCGCATCCGTGTATAATGACAATACAAAGCGGATATTGCTGACAGGTACACCGCTTTCAATTCCGAACTGGAAACTGCATCAGATTATCGAAACCAACGGCGGGGCGGTTATTTGCGAGGAAATGTGCACCGGCATCCGCTATTGCGAAGCCTTAGTCGATGAAACGGGCACGAATATTGACGGTATGGTTAAGGATCTAGCCAAGCGCTATCTCGGTCATATCAACTGCGCTTGTTTTACGCCCAATAAGGAAAGAATCGAAGATATTAAACGGCTTTCCGCCGAATACAAAGCAGACGGCGTTATCGACGTTAATCTGAAGTTTTGTAATCTTTACGATACTGAAGGCTTTTTTGTGGAGCGTGCGATGAAAGAGGCTGATATACCCTGTCTCGGCATCGAAACCGACTATACCAATGAAGACGCCGAACAGCTTAAAACCAGAATAGGTGCATTTGTCGAAATGCTTGATTGAACTGCATGAGCGGCGGGGCTGTCCAAAAACTTCAAGTTTTTAGAGGTTTTCCTTAGACTTAGTTGCGATGTTGTGATTAAAAATGTACTTCCTTGTACATTTTTAATCTACGGAGGGTCTAATTCCCCGACGCTTGCGTCGGGGTGATTCATTTCTTCACCGCAGTATGGGCAGATTTTGTATTCATCGCTCTGCTCCATCGTTTTATTTTCTTCGTTGTAAATCGTATCAACCGACATGTTCTCTATCAAATAATAAACGGTCGTTTTATACTGCCGCCATTTTGCCAGATGCTCATTTACTACAACATACATTTATAAAGAATTCTTTGCGTTATAATTTCCAACCCAGTCGAAAGACCGTCGATTGTTTTTGATTCTGACCAATATAAATGACTCTAAATATTGTGTTTGTATCATAATTGAATAAATTTCATTATCGGCTATATCGTATTCTCCAAGTGCTTTCCAGCATAGCCACTGTTCCATTTTAGATAATTTTGTGATTAAGCCTTTGCCTTTGAAAGCTTTAGTCATAGCTGCTGCCATCGTATCGAATGCATTATTTTTATCAGGTCCATAATAGATTGCACCGGCATATCCTACCCAACTGTTTTCACTATTGTAATATAATCTGAGTTCTTCTGTTGCATACGCCGTTCCGATGAACAGCGCCAAACACATACATACGATAATCTTTTTCATAGCAACTCCTCCCTTGTTTTTTCGAAACGCATTGCATCTTCGATTTTTTTGTACAAGTTATCATATTCTTTTTGGATATATTCTTTTGCGGTGCTGCCGTTATCCGCCACTGCATAATAAGCATCAAATACGGCTTTTACTTGCTCAAGTCCCTTAGTAGTATCTTGCGCATCCAGTCTTACAATCATTCTGCTTAGGATAGCAAGTTCCTCTTTGGTTAATTCTAATGTCATTTTTCAACTCCTTATATTTGTGTATTTTTACTCGTCGCAAACGGCAGTATCAACAGTGCTGTTATTGCGCATTAAAATCATACACGTAGATGTTCTGATAATAATAAAGCTTACCATCGTCCCACCAGTACAGGTCGCCGTTTTGCAGCGGAGCGATTTCGTATACAACAACGGCATTTTTAAAATTGCTGCCGGTCGAATACGGATGTTTGCGCTGCTGTTGGTAAAACAGATTGACTAGCGTATTGCCGTTTGCGCCGTCGTTTTGAGTTTCCGATTGCGGGAACCACATGCGGTATGACTGATCGTATGCAAGTTTGATGTTTGCCGAATGTATGACAAACCTGAAATAGTCGGGCATATTGGACATGTCTATTTGCTCACCTTTCCCGAATGTACCGGCTTTACCAGATATTCGTCCGTGCCTTGCAGAACTCACGGAAGCTTCTGACGGCTCAATCCAGGTGGTTTCTAAACTATTCAGATACTCTGCCTGCCGCTTCTGTTCGTTTGCGCGGCGTTCAATATACAGGCAGTTCAGGCGGGTTCCGGCATACACTGCTTTAACCGACTGTCCGTTATAGGTATAGTACTTGTAATTGTCATGATCGAGCCGTGCCATATCAATGGTCGGTACCGCCGCCTCTACAATCCCTTTCCAAAAACTGATGCATCCGTTCAACGTTAAACCCAATGCCGCAAGTGCTGCCATCATCATCCATTTTTTCAGTGTTTTCATGTGCGCTATGCTCCTTTGTGTAAAAATTTTATAATGTTTTAGTATAATTATTTGCCCCCTATCTTCGTTTATTTTGTAATTTGCGGATTTCTTCGGTTAGTTCCTTTTGCCCGGGAATTCTGATGGTCGGACCGATTTTTATCGCAAAATTAGCGCTGAGGGGATGCACCATTACCGACCGCATAAAATATGCAGACGCACTATTAACAGGCATTTCAGAAGAAGTAGTGAAGGAACCTACACCAAATGTTCCCATACCGGAAATGCTGATACCGACGCTGCGGGTAAAATAATATTTAATATCCAAATTAATCGGTACGGTAAAAGAGATAAATGATGACTTGCCGAATATACTGGCAGAAAGCCCGATGCCGCCGGCGGGAGTAAGATAAAAATCTTTTATATTAAAGGTATAGCCGAAAAGAAGATGTGCGGACAAAACCGACGAAAACGCCGTATAGGGTTCTCCCCATTGTTTATGAAAAGGATACTTTAACGTTTCGGTTACTTTGCCTCCTATTGCCCAATCTGCCCCTATCATATATGACCAGCGGGTAGGAGGCCGTGCAACCTGTAGCCAATTTATACCGAATGTAAATTGATGGGATTTTCGTGAAGTATCGGCTCCATATCGTGAAATATCGACTCCATATAAAGCATGATTATATCCTATGGAAGGAGTGAGCAGGAGGACTCCGCTACCTGTTAATAAATCCGGCATCGGATACTCTTTTTGCATTTCTTGATTAGGAAGATGTCCGTTTTTCACAACATAGTTAAACAGCTCCATATTGGCCGGGCTGACGAAACGGCCTTCTTCACCGTATGCATTCCATTCATCAATATTCATGACTATATTATCAGGATGTGTATTGATCCGTTTTATAAAAAGCCCGTTTTTAGAAAACTCCCAACCGTGCTGTGCGACAAAATACACAGTTCCTTCTCCGTTTTGCGGTTCAACATCAACGGCATGAGCGCGGACATTGAGCTGATTATATGCATGGCGCAAAGTAGGATTAACGACCAGCTTACAGTCAATGTTATAATACTTACACAGCGCATAAAAAAGGAGGGCATAGTCCTGACAGTCCACAAATTCGTCATAGTTCATATTGTTGACAGTTTTTACTGTACGGAAATACTGCGCTACTTGCGGATCATTTGTCCCGGAAGGGTTATTGTACGCAAGCACTTCGGCAATATACGGCAGAATCTTATCTTCTATAATGTTGTGTTCCTTTACCGCTTTCGGCGTGTCTATAAGAAAAAAACCGCGTCTATCTACCGTCATACAGGACATTGCTAAAAGACAATATATCACTGCGGATGCAGACATCATTATCCTTGTTCTAAGTGTTTTCATGTGTGTGGTTATGCTCCTTTACGTAAAAAATTTTATGGCATTTTTATTACCTGAGGTTATTCAGCCAATAGCGGCGGAATCCAGTTACTTTTAGTTCCTTGACCATACCCGGTTGCGCAAAAAACAGTCAGCGCGGCAAATATTGACAGTAATATTTTTTTCATGTTTTTCTCCTTACGAAATACTTTCT
>CAJPOL010000076.1 GCA_905372265.1 uncultured Treponema sp.
TTTTTCAGAACGTGAATGGCATACTTTCGATTGTAACCGGTTGTTGCGATGAACTCATCGAGGATTTTCGTCTTTTGCTTCTTTGCTGCCGTACAATACCGTTTGGCCGTTTCTTCGCTCAATTTCTTTTTCGTTTTCATGTCTAACCCCATTGTGCCCTTCCTTAGGGCTTCTATTTTGGGTTCCTTAAAATACAACAGTTGAACAAAATGTAAATTTTATTCAACTGTTGTATTAGTGCGCTGCAAGCGCACCTGTTGATAAGCGATGTTTCGGCTCCGTCCGAAACTCGGCGTTTAACTACGGCCGCGCTATTTCAGCGGCCGTAGTTAAACATAAGATTTTTACGTGATGCACCACTTCTTTTTCGGTTAGATTTAACGTGAGGCAACAGGCATTCTTGACATATCATGCAAAAATTCGATATACTATTGGCCTATAGCTTTATTATATGTACATTAAGAAAGATGTGCCGGAGGAGAATAGTTGGCGGAGAGTAAAGGTTTGCGGATTAATGAACAAATCCGTGTTCGCGAGGTTCGGTTAATTGATGATGAAGGGGCTCAAAAAGGGATTGTTTCCACCCTTGAGGCTCTGAGGATGGCTCAAGATGTTAATCTTGATCTCGTGGAAGTAGCTCCGCAAGCAGATCCTCCTGTTTGCAAAATCTTAGATTATGGGAAATATCGGTTTGAATTGGAAAAAAAGCTCCGTGATTCCAAGAAAAAACAAAAGCTGCAAACATTAAAAGAAATACGTATGCAGCCTAAGATAAATGACCATGATTTATCGTTTAAAGCTCGGCACATACAGGAATTTCTTGATAACGGCGATAAAGTTAAAGTAACAATCCGCTTTCGGGGGCGGGAATTGGCTCATACCGAATTGGGGCTGGACGTGTTGAATAACGTCTTAGCAAAACTCGGCGGAGATTTAACGGTTGAAAAAGCTCCGGCCATGGAGGGGCGTACGATGTCGATGACGCTTGCTCCTAAATCAAAAAAATAACAAAAGAGGTGCAGATATGCCTAAGATGAAGAGTAAGAGCGCTGCAGCAAAGCGTTTTAAGCTGACGGGCAGCGGAAAAGTAAAGTATAAACAGATGAACTTACGCCATATTTTGACAAAAAAATCGCCCAAGCGTAAGCGCGAACTGCGTAAAAGCGGAATTTTATCCGAAGCCGACAGCAAAAAAATCAGAAAACAACTGCTACCCTACGGAACGCACTGATTTTATTTTATTATTAGCTAGGAGAATACAATGCCGAGATCATTATCTTCAAATAACCGTATTCACAGACGGAAGAAAATCTTAAAACATGCGAAGGGATTCCGCGGACGGAGAGGCACAAACTACAAAGCGGCAAAAGATGCTGTTGTAAAAGCATTAACCCATAGTTTCGAAGCGCGCCGCGACCGTAAAGGCGATATGCGCCGTTTATGGATAAGCAGAATCAATGCGGCTGTACGTGCCGAAGGTATGAGTTATTCGCGCTTTATCAGCGGTATTGCAAAAGCCGGTATTACATTAAACCGGAAAGCATTATCCAATATGGCCATCGAAGATCCGGCCGCTTTTAAAAGCGTCGTTGAACAATCAAAGAAAGCATTAGGAGCTTAGCCCATGTTAACCCTCGATCAAATTAGACAGCTTGAAACAAAAGTTGCAAAGGCAATTCAGCTTATCCAATCCCTTAAAGAAGAAAACGATTCTTTAAAATTGGAAGTGCACGATCGTCAAAAGCGAATCGAAGAATTGGAAAATATCGTACTCGTGTTTAAAAACGATCAAGCAAAGATCGAGGAGGGTATCGTCAATGCGCTTAATCATTTAAGCGCATTTGAAGACACCATTTATCAAGCAACGGGCTCTTCCTCCGTCAATGAATCATCGGAGGAAGCGGCTGCATCGTCCATCGCTCAAAGCGATTCCGAACAGCATGATGCCGGACACTCGGAAGGAGATTCACAATCTCAGCACGAATATAACGACGGCACAACTCCTGATGCTGAACAATCAGCTCACAACAACCAGTCCGATCAGATGGAAATATTCTAGTGGCTGACCGCAAGGGACATTTACAGATCGATGTACTCGGTACATCCTTTGCGATTGAAGCCGACGAGCATAGCGAGTATTTACAAACTATTTACCGCCATTACAAGAAAGTTGTTTCGGAGGTTCAACAGACCTCCGGCGTTAATGACTATCTTAAAATTGCGATTATTGCCGGTATTCTGCTTTCCGATGAGCTTGCAAAAGAACGGTTGAATCCTCAAACTGCGGCGCAGGGCGAAGAAACCGAACTGATTAGTGAGCAATCGGTACAGAAGATGATTGAAGACATCGACTCAATTATTTATTCAGTGGCGAAGTCTGACGCAGAGCCTCAATGACGCTTTTTGTTGACGCCGATTCATGCCCGGTACGGATACGGGAGATTGTCTGCAAGACTGCGCAGCGTCTCCGCGTATCTGCCGTTTTTGTTGCAAACCGTATTATTCCTATTCCCAAAAATGATTATTGCCGCAGCGTTGTAACCGCAGCTGAAAATCAGGCTGCCGATTCATTTATCGTGAACAACGCAGTGAGCGGGGATATTGTTATTACCCGCGACATTCCCCTCGCGCAGCTGTTGGTTGACGCGCAGGTACAGGTTATCAACGACCGTGGTACCGTATACACAACGGAAAACATTCGGGAACGGCTTTCGATTAGAAATTTTATGTATGAACTGCACGCGAACGGGCTTGTCCCCGAACGCACTAAGACGTTCGGGAAAAAAGAAGTTATGGATTTTGCACGGGCGCTTGACCATGAGACGCAGCGGATTCTGAAAAACGTTCTCTAATTGCCTTGATACGCGGAAGAATTTCGAAAAAAGCATCCACTAGCTCGGGATCAAATTTTTTATTCCGCAGATTCCGTATTTCTTTCAATACAGCATCCTGATCCCATTCATCTTTATATACCCGTTTGCACGACAATGCATCATACACATCGGCAAGCGCCGTAATACGCGCACCAAGCGGGATTTCAGTTCCGGCAAGACCTGCAGCGGCGGTTCCTGCATCATTATACTGCACAACGGCTCCGGTCTCGGGCGAAATATGCCCGGGATAGCCTGAACCGTCCCAATTCTCATGATGGCGCAGCGCAATATCCCGCGACATTGCATCAACGAGCGTATTACCCGATAAAAAGAGCTTTGAACCGAGCCACGTATGCGCCTGCATAGCTTTAAATTCTTCTTCCGTCAACCTACCGGGCTTTTTCAGTACCGTATCGGAAATACCGATTTTTCCGACGTCATGGAGCATAGCGGCAATTTTAAGCGCATCGCGGAATTTTTCCCGCTCGTGGCGGTGCACATTATGATTAAACGCCCAGCGATCATAGATTTCAACCGCATAATTTGCAACGCGGTGAACATGAAGCCCCGTTTCTTTAGGGTCATGCAGCTCTGCCATCTGTACCATGCGTAAAATCATTTCACGAGTTAACGATGCATGCATGAGCGTAGCGGCTGCATTTGCCGCAAAATGGGACAGAAACATTTCATCATCAGTTGAAAAAGAACGAGGCTTCCCCTGCGCATCAAGCGCATTGATCATCTGTAAAACGCCTAACACATCCCCCGACACGGCAATAAGCGGCATTGTAAGCGTGGAAACGGTTTTATAACCTGTCGCGGCATCACTGATACTACCGAATTTATATGATTTATCCGGCCCAATGGCATAAACGTCCGGTTCATTGACTAACTGCTTGTGCAGCGCTGCGAAACCGGCAATCGAGGTATCATTGATGGGGAACGAAAAAATACCGTACGGTAGTTTTTCGCCCGGTCCCAGCCGTTTCTGCAATGTGTCATTTTGCGCATAGTGGATTGCAAGTCTATCACCTTCAATTAAATAAATAGACCCTGCATCTGCGGAAAGGGCTTGCCGCGCTTCCGTTAAAATACGTTCCAATAAAATATCTTTATCGCGGATGCTATACAGACGAGAAGTCGTCTGCATAATATCAAATAAAATTTCTTCTCGTGACTTCATTATCAAATTTCCGTCCATTACGGTTTCCCGTTTTTTTGTCCAAGTAATTCTATAGCCGTTGCCTTTCCGTTTTTATCGGCAGACGATTCGCCGTTCGGATTAGGCGCCTTAAAAACCTTAAATTGTACTTGCATTCCTTCCGTGATCTTTTTAGTCCGGGCATTCTTACTGAGGTTGGTAAGACCGAAATAAAAATCTCCGTGCTCAGGAGTTTCAATAATACCCCACGTATCTTTAAACCGTTTAATGCGACCCATGAGTTTTCCGCTGTTTTGACGTTCCAATGCTTTAATCCAATAATTAGGAGGGATTAAGCTGTCAGCAGTCATCTCATATTGGTCTGAAAGCGCTTCTAAAATTTCACGTAATGTGGTGTGATTGTAAGAGCGCGGATCAAACTCAGGCATGCTCCTTCTAATGGATTTGCCAAGATCAGACAGGCTGACCCACCCTTCTTCGGTCATCCGTGAATTTTTATATGCATGGCTGATATGCTTCTCAAGCGCTTCAAAAGAGGATGCTACCGGTTCCGCTTCTTCCGCCGTGCTGTCAATATTGTCAAAGGTGGTGCTGTCGAGGTTTTCCAGATATTTAAATTCGTTACAAGCATTAACCCAGATTGCTTTTGCCGTTTTTTTACCGATGCCGAGCACATACAGCCCGTATTCCCGCAATTTCAGCGCAAGGCTGTAGTAGTCGGAATCCGTCGATACGATACATACCGCATTGATGCTTTTATTGGTGTTTGCAAGTTCAATAGCGTCCATAATGATCGTATTATCGGTCGCATTAGGGCCGTTACGGAACTGCTGAACGGGACGGATGGGAATTTTTTCAAGCCATGTTTTCCAACCGTTCATATTTGGAGTTGTCCAATCGCCGTATAACCGCTTTATCAGTAATTCGCCCTCTTTTGAAACCTCAGTAATGATAGCGTCCAGAAAGGACGGCGAAATATTGTCTCCGTCAATCAATAGAACATATTTCTTATCCATGATAACTAACCTGCGCGCTATTTTACGGGTCTTTCATCTTTTTTGCAAGACTCCGCACAAAAACTGCACGCAGGGCACATACATCAGCCCTTCTTCATAATTCGATTAATCATGAAGAGCGCAACGAACGCTAAGAACGCAGAGAGGATGGGAGTAAAGACTTAATATGCAATTCTTTACAAAAATCTTTTGCGGTCTCTGCGCGCTCTGCGGTTACATTAAAAAGAAATCGCGGAGGACGCTAAGGACGCAGAGTTTGCGAAGTTTTTTATGGTAATTGATAAAAGCGATATTTTGCACACGAGCTTGACATTATCTGCGAAAATACTATAGTAATAGCTATGCAGTATAAAGTAAATGAAATCCTGCACAGGGTACTTGACAAAAAGAAAATTACCCCCATAATTTGCGTACTTGCGTACTTGCGTACTTGCGTACTTGCGTACTTGCGTACTTGCGTACTTGCTTTGCCTCGCTGTATACGCCCCTCTTTATGCGCAGGAAATACCGGCATGGATTTCCGGCAAAGACCTCTACTTTCCATCTGACACCTATCTCAGCGCTCTCGGCATAGGAAATACCAATCAAGCATCGCGTAACGATGCAATCTCACAGCTCACCCTCTATTTTAATTCATCCATAACCGTAAACAATACAACAAGTGCCTCTATAAAAGAAACGCGCGATTCCGTAGATAAAACGCGGAGCCTCTCATCCGAAGTCGCCGTTTTTTCGGAAGCGGAATTGCCGCCGCTTTCATTCACGGAAGCTTTTTTTAATAAAAAAGACCAAAAATGGTACATCTGCGCCTCTATCAATAAAAAAGAAGCGGCAAAAATCTATGCAGCGGAACTGCAAACCGGTATTAAAAACGCCGAACTTACGCTGAAAAAACTGCAAACGGCCTCTTCCTTTACAAAATTTGTCGATTTATCAAAAACGGTAAAAGAACTGTCTGCCCTGCAAAAGACAGCGGAAAAATTAACCGTGTTGGACTTTGCAAACGGCAAAAACCTGCACTCAACAGTCGTTATGCTTAAAAATGACTGTACTGCGCAACGGCAAGCATTAAAAGATCAGATGAGATTTTCCATTCACATTGAAAACGATTGTGATGACGCCGTTGCAACCGCTTTGCAGGAAATCCTTGAGGCTGAAGGCTTTATATACGACCCTGACGGCGACTTATGCATTCAAGGGAACGTTAAAACCGCCGTAACGGAGAACAATGCCGGTGTTTTTGTAACGCCCCGCCTGTCGCTTAACATTATCGATGTAAAAAACGGCCGAAAATCGCTCGCTTCTTATGCAAAAGCGTATAAAAAATGGGGACACGTTAATTTGGAGAGCGCACAAAAAAAGGCCTTTTCTGAACTTGAAAAAGATCTGCGGTTGCATTTTTGGGAAATGTTTCGGTAACGGAAATTTCCGGTGGATGCCGCATGATTCGTGCAGAGGTTTTCATACCCCGGCGCTTCTTGAGCCGTAATAAAGGGTATGAAAACCGGCTGCAACCGCCTCGATGCTCTGCGTCGGGAATATTTTATTATTTTATTCATGGAGGGAAAAAATGAGTAAAAATTTGGTCAAAACGGTTTTGGTGTTATCGGCAGCTTTAATGCTGATGGCAGGGTGTGTTTCAACGGGAGCTGCAACGGCACAAAATGCGCCGCGTCAGGCTTCCGGTAATGCTCGTAATCTCAAGTTTGAGATTACCGATTGGCAAGGGGCTTCTTTCGGAGCGGAAATCCCCGAATGGGCGCGAATTGTTCTGACAGATAAAGAAGAACTTGATCGTATTGCGGCAGCTCCCACGTATAAGGATTTAGCGGTACGGACCGCTTCGGCGCAAGGCAAGGATGTTGATCTGTTAAAGCGGTGGGTTCAAAACGATATTGCAGCGGCGGTTGCCCGTGAAATTGCACAGACAATTACGGTAAAATCCGGTCAGGGAATGAGCGGTAATAAGGACAGCGATAATGACGCGCAAAAATTGCTTCAGGATGTGATGGGCGTTTTTTCGTCCGTTACCTTAAACGGGCTTGAAAAGAGCCGCGACTTTTGGGTTCAGCGGCGCGACAAGCAGAGCGGAAAGGAAAGTTATGAATATGTTGCCGTGTATGTCATCAACAAAGAGAATTTGCTGCTGCAAATAGACAGAGCGCTGGGTAAAGTCGCTGCAAAAACCGAAAAAGAGAAAGCGATGTTAACAGATATTAAAGCTGCAATAAAAACCTCTGCCGATAAAGTTCAGCATATTGATTTCGGTGAGCAATAAAAAAGGAAACAGGAAATATACTATGAAAAAATTGAGTATTTTTACCGGTCTGCTTTTGTGTGCCGGCTTTGCCTTTGCCGCAGATTTGCAGACCGCATTAAAAGAAACGGCGGAACAGTTTTCCGCATCGCTTAAACCGAAAAGCGTTGTTGCGATTATCGGTATTCATTCCGAAAGTCCTGCATTAAGCGAGTTTATGCTGGATGAACTAACTTTGCAGCTTGTTAAGATGAAAAAACTTACCATTGCCGACCGTGCAAACTTGGAAGTAATAAAAAAAGAGATGAGCTTTCAGCTTTCGGGGGAAGTCGGCGATGAATCCATTCAGCAGTTAGGTGCCAAGATCGGTGCGGAAACGGTTATTCAAGGCGTTTTTAAACCACTAGGTAAAAGCGCTTATTACACATTAACCATACGCGCATTAAACGTTACGACAGCCGCCGTTACGGATATGTACCGCACAACTGTAGAGTTGAATAACGTTGAAGCGGAGATGCTGGGAAAAACAGCAACGGTGAAAAATCCAAAAGCGCAATACAGTGCAGGAATGGTCGGATTCCAAAACCTTCTATTCGGACTTGGTTCATATAGAACCGGACATCCCGGCGACGGCGCAGTATTGACCGTCGGACATATTGTCGGCTGGGGATGCTTCTTTGCTGGTATTGGTATAGGAACCAATGACTCCCGTGGTACTAATGTAGCCGCTCCTATACTTGGGATAGGGGGCATCATCGTAGAAGTAGGGGCCATTATTTATGGTTTTGTTATGCCGGCTGTTCATCTTAAACGCGCGAGGGTGCTTGCATACGGCAATAACTCCGGCCTCAAGTTTGATCTTACCTATACCTCCGCAGGAAACATAGCGCCGCGCATTTCGTACGTGCTCCGCTATTGATACGTCCTTTGCGGTTAAATAAAATAAAACCGCGGAGGACGCTAAGAACGCAGAGGGAATTGAGGAATAACATTGGTATGGGAGCCCTTACCGAATCCTTTGCGAACTCTGCGGGCTTAGCGGTTAATAAAATAGAACCGCGGAGGTTTTAGCCGCTTCTGTGTCTTTGGAACCGATGAGAATAAAGATATTATGATCGAATTTGTCTCATTGGTTACGAATTTGCGCAAAGACGATTTTGATGATGTCCGTATCGAAAACACTGAACAAATCCCGCACTTTTATAAGGATAAAACAGGATGGCTCGACATAAAAATCCGCTTAAACGACGGCCGCAAAATTGATGTGGAAATGTCGTTTTCCGATAGACATCCGTGTCTATCGGAAAACACGAGTTTTGCCTTTCA
>CAJPOL010000077.1 GCA_905372265.1 uncultured Treponema sp.
GGAATGTAAAAGAACTTATGGTCAAGGAAGAGAGATGGTATCCCCCTTATGTTATAAAAACAGTAATGCCCCCTTACGGGATGGAACAAAAAAGACTATACTGAATATAGAGGATTTCAAGAAGCCGATAATAATGATCTATACGAGGAGAGGGAATGATTCAGAAGATAAAAAGCCGTAAGATAGAGCGGTTAAATAATAGGTAATGCTTATGGAACATACTATTACAAAATTTGAAACAGGCCCTTTTGCTGTCAACACATGGGTAATGCCGCTTGACCGGAAAAGCATTGCAATTGTGGATCCGGGAGGAGTATCAACGGAATTGCTGGACTACTTACGGGAATCGAATGTCGTACACCTGGAAATCATGCTGACACACGGGCACTTTGATCATATCGCCGGACTACCGGCGCTCATCAACGAATACCCGGACTACCGGATATGGATTCACGAGGCGGATGCTCCGTATCTCGGAGCTCAAGCGAAGGCATATCATCTTAAAAGTTTTGCTCCGCTTGGCGCTCAATATATTGTAGAAAGTTTGCGCGAGCCGCTCCCCGATCCGAGCGATTTTTTTTCCGATTCTGAAATCATCAACGGTTTTACCGTTCTGCATACGCCGGGACATACGCCGGGTTCGGTGTGTTTGTGGAATAAAGCATTAGGTATTCTATTCAGCGGAGATACGCTCTTTTACGGTTCACGCGGTAGAACGGATTTATTAGGCGGGGATGAGGCTGATATTCAAAAATCTCTGCACAAACTGTTTGCATCGCTGCCCGGCGAAACAAAGGTATATCCGGGGCACGGATTGACAACCTCAGTCGGTTTTGAAAAACAGTACCAAGGATAAAAGAACAGCCGCTCCGGTATTTTGAGCATTTGCCCTATTGTACCGGTCTTTTCTTTCCATCCCCTTATCACGTGCGCCTTTTTTTGCTATAGTCTGTTCCATGTCTCAAGGTTTTGTACACTTGCACGTTCACTCCGACTATTCGTTGTTGGATGGCGCTTCTTCAATAAAAAAACTGGTAACAACCGCAAAAAATCTCGGACAAACGGCGCTGGCGTTGACCGATCACGGTAATATGTTCGGAGCGCTCCGTTTTTTCCGCGAATGCAAGGCGCAAGGTATCAAACCCATTATCGGCTGCGAGGTATACGTAGCAAACGGCAGCAGATTCGGCAAACCGGAGAATACCGGTTCCGGAATGCGCAAATACTTCCATCTTATCCTGCTTGCGGAAACCGAAACCGGCTACCGTAATTTGATGGTGCTCTGCTCAAAGGGCTATACGGAGGGCATGTACTATAAACCGCGGATTGACGAGGAGCTGCTTGCACAGTATTCGGAGGGTCTGATTTGTCTTTCGGCCTGCCTGGCAGGAGAGCTTCCGACGCTGCTTTTGCATGGTAAACGGGCGGAGGCTGAGGCTCATGTAAGACGATACCGCAGTATCTTCGGCTCAAACAATTACTTCATTGAGCTGCAAAAGCACGGCTTGGCCGATGAAGACAAAGTAGCGCCGATGCTGATAGAAATAGCCCGTAAATTCGGTATTCCGATGGCGGTAACGAACGATGCTCATTATGCGGAGCAAAAAGATGCGGTAGCGCAGGACATTCTCCTCTGTATCGGTATGAAAAAGAACCGATCCGATACCAACCGCATGAAGTTTGAAACCGATCAATTCTACCTGAAATCTGCGGAGGAGATGGCGGAGCTCTTTCCCGGCTACCCTGAAATGCTGCTCAACACCTGCCGCATTGCCGAACGCTGTAATTTTGAAATTCCTGAGCCTGGTCCGCTCCTTCCCGTATATCAGATACCGGAGCCCTTTGCAACAAAAGAAGAATACATCACCCATCTTGTACAGGAGGGCTTAAAAAAGCGCTATAATCCTGTTACTGAAGAGATGACCCAGCGGGCTGAGTATGAACTGAGCGTCATTATGAAGATGGACTTTGTCGGATACTTTCTGATTGTGTGGGACTTTATCAACTGGGCGAAAGAGCACGGCATACCGGTAGGGCCGGGACGCGGTTCAGGCGCCGGTTCTATTGTCGCATACGCTATGCGCATCACCGACATTGATCCGCTCAAATATAATCTGCTGTTTGAGCGCTTCTTAAATCCTGAGCGTGTTTCCATGCCGGACTTTGACGTTGATTTCTGCTTCGAACGGCGGCAGGAAGTCATCGATTATGTCCGCAGAAAATACGGTGATGAGAGCGTCGGACAGATTATCACGTTCGGAACCTTAAAACCGAAGGCTGCGGTCAAAGACGTCGGGCGGGTGCTGGAAATCCCGCTTGGGGAGGTCAATGCAATCACCAAAATGATGCCCTCCGATCCTAAACTCACCTTTGAAAAAGCCTTTGCGGAAATCCCTGAGCTTGCGGAGATGCGCTCCGACCCGCGCTACACGGAGCTGTTTTCGATTGCGGAAAAGTTGGAAGACCTCAACCGGAACACGAGTCTCCATGCAGCGGGAATCGTTATCGGTAAAACGCAGCTGACCGATTACGTGCCTCTCTATAAGGACTCTAAGACCGGTAAGACCGCAACGCAGTTTACGATGGATTTAATAGAAGACTGCGGATTGGTGAAGATGGACTTTCTCGGACTCAAGACGCTGACGTTGATCAAACATACGGAAGACCTCATTAAAAAGCGGGGCGGTGAGTATGCGCAGTTTTCCATCGATCAAATCGATGAGCGGGATCCGGCGACATTCAAGATGCTCGGTGAAGGAAAGTCGGCTGCCGTGTTTCAGTTTGAAAGTCAGGGAATGCAGAATATCTTAAAGCGTGCAAAGCCTGATAAAATAGAAGACCTTATCGCGTTAAACGCTCTCTACCGTCCCGGGCCTATGGCCTATATCGATCAATTTATCGAATCGAAATTCGATTCATCGAAAATCCACTATCCCGACCCTTGTCTTGAAGACATACTGGCGGAAACATACGGCGTCATTGTCTATCAGGAACAGGTTATGCAGGTAGCGCAGCGGATAGGCGGCTATAGTCTCGGTCAAGCCGACCTTTTACGGCGCGCCATGGGAAAAAAGAAAAAAGAGGTTATGGAAAAGGAGAAAACGCGGTTTATTGAAGGCGCGGTAAAGAATAACTTTAAAGAAAAAGACGCCGACCGTATTTTTGAAATCCTTATTCCGTTTGCAGGCTACGGTTTTAATAAGAGCCACGCCGCCGCTTATTCGGTGCTGGCCTATCAAACTGCATACCTCAAGGCGAATTTTCCGGCGGAATTCATGGCGGCGAACCTTACCAATGAGATCACATCGACGGATAAACTGCCGGAATATATCGCCGAAGCCAACCGGATGGGGCTTGCTCTCCATGCGCCCGACATCAACACATCGGAGGAATATTTTTCGGTCTATGAGGGCGATATTGTATTCGGGCTGCTCGGTATTAAGGGAGTAGGGGAGCAGGCTGCCCGCGACATTGTGGCTGAACGTACCGCTTGCGGCCCGTATAAATCATTTATCGATTTCCTCGACCGGCTCGATTTGCACACCGTTAATAAAAAGAACTTGGAAGTGCTCATTCAAACGGGCTGCTTCGATAAACTGGGGCAGAACCGCGCTGAGCTTTTGGAAAATCTTGAAGCGGCGATGGCGTTCAGCGCGCAGAAAAAGGCGGGGTCGGCTGTCGGACAAGCGAGCCTTTTTGAAGATACGGGAATTAAAGAGTTCTCCGATTTTGTCTTTGAGCCTGCGATTGATTTTCCGCAGAAAGAAAAACTCCGCATAGAAAAAGAGCTGATGGGTTTTTATATTTCGGGGCATCCGCTTGACGAATACAAAAAAGCAATTGACCGCGCGGCAACTTTAGAGTTGGTCAATTTCCGGCGGGCGCAAAAGGAAAAGCTGTATACCATTGTCGGTATGATCACCGGAGTGAGGCCTTATCAGACCAAAAACGGTAAATGGATGGGCTTTGGTACCTTTGAAGACCGTACCGGTACTATTGATCTGACTTTTTTTTCCAAGTCATGGGAAGAGAACCGTGCCGAGGCGCTGCCCGAAACCGTATGCGGACTTATCGGCAAGGTTGACTGTTCACGCGATACCCCCTCGTTTTTGGTTGAGTCGATGGTCGGTATTGATGAACTGAAAGAGCGGTCGATTAAAGAGGTGCACCTTGAACTTGATCCGCTTATCGAAACCGATGCTCAGTTTCAGCCGCTCAAGGACTTTCTGTTCGGCGCCGAAGGTTCCTGCGATATTTTTGTACACATGGCCGATGAGGAAAACTGTTATCAGGTAAAAGGCTCTTCTCAGCTGAAAGTGCCTGCCGATGACGAGTTTGTTGAGCAGCTTGCCAAACAGCCCGGCGTACTGCAAGTGTGGAAAGAGTAAAGGGCTGTTTTCAAAATCTCAAGGAGGAACAGATGCTGCGTTCATTATTATATACCGTTAGTCAGATTATCAGTCTCTATTCGTTTTTATGTCTGATTAGAATAGTGCTTTCGTGGATACCGTCCGCTGCCAATTCTTCTTTCGGACAGATTCTTTCGTCTCTGTGCGATCCCTATCTTAACTGGTTTAGGCGTTTCCCTTTTACCCGTATCGGTATGATTGATTTCTCTCCTATTCTGGCTCTCGGAGTATTATCAGTCGGATCGGACATGATCGCGCGTATTATCAAAACCGGTCATCTCTCTCTTTGGGGGATTCTGATCAGTTTGCTTATGATTATCTGGTCATTTTTAAGTTTTATCTTCAATCTCCTTATCATTTTTTTGATTGTCCGGCTGCTGTATGATCTGTTCGGCGCATCAAATAATTCGCCGTTTTGGTATAGCCTTGACCGGTTCCTCAATCCGGCCATTGCAAAAATAACGTCTTTTATACCGGCACGGGCGATGAGCTACCGTACACGGATCATTGCGAGTGTTTTGATACTGCTGTTGCTCCGTATTGCATTCGGCTTCTTTTTCGGCTCCCTTTCCACACAGTTTCAGCGTATTATCCTTATTTAATATGATCTGTATTCAAAATATGTCGTTCAGATATGCGGCTGCGGGAAAAGCCCTGCTTGAGAATCTCTGTCTTACGATTCATAAGGGCGCGTATATTTCCGTTGTAGGTGAGAACGGCACGGGAAAAAGCACTTTGATTAAGCTGATACTCGGTTTATTAAAACCTACTGCCGGTTCGATAAGATGCGAATCGCAGCGGGTAGGGTATATCCCGCAAAAAAAAGCGGCGATAACCGGTTTTCCCATCACGGTGTATGAGGCGCTCAATTCATACCGCATGTTACAAAAATGCCGCGATAAAGAGAGTATCGATAGAGTTCTTGCAACGGTGCATTTGTCGGAATACAAACATGCACTGGCAGGGACGCTCTCAGGCGGACAGCTTCAAAAGATGTATATTGCCCGCGCTTTGATAGGATCGCCCGATCTGCTTATCATGGATGAACCTTCCACCGGCGTGGATATCCAAAGTCAGCAGGAGATATATGCCCTCATTAAAAGGCTGAATACCGAAGACAAGCTGACGGTGATCTCGGTGGAGCACAATTTGGATGCGGCAGTGTATAATTCAACCGACATCTTTCATCTTGCCGGGGGCTGCGGGCACTTATGTAATCCGCAACAATATGCGGCGGAATTTCTTCATATCCGCCGGCCTTAAAGAGGGAGCTGTTATGCTGCAGTACGGTTTTATGCAAAACGCTTTTATTGTCTCGTTTTTTATCGGCATTCTATGTCCGCTTATCGGTATCTTTTTAGTATTGAGGCGGTATTCGCTGATAGGCGATACGCTTGCGCATGCCTCCTTAGCGGGCATTACGCTCGGATTATTGACGAATGCAAACCCCATACTCGGCGCTTTTGTGTTTACGTCCGCAGCAGGCGCCTTTATTGAAGCTTTGCGCACCTATTTTAAGGAATATAGCGATCTTATCCTCTCTATTGTGCTTTCGCTGAGCGTCGGCATTGCCATTACGGTGATGAGTTCCGGCTTGGTACGGGCAAACGCGGAATCGTATTTGTTCGGCAGTGTGCTGACGGTATCCGGCACGGATGTCGCAACGGTTATTGCTTTGAGCTTGTTTGTCATAATTGTATTGGCAGCGTTATATCATAAGATGCTGTACATCACATTGGATGAAGAGATTGCGCAAGTGGCGGGAATTAAAGTCAAGATAATCAATTATATTTTTTCCATGCTGGTTGCGGCGACGATCGCCGTTTCCATTAAAATTGTCGGTATCTTAGTGTTGAGCTCTATGATTGCGCTGCCGGTTGCCGCCGCACTGCAATTACATACCGGTTTTAGAAAGACGGTATGCTTTTCTATCTGCTTCGGCATTGCCGATATTATGCTGGGGCTTGTCTGCTCGTACTATTTGGATGTTGCGCCCGGCGGCTTTACCGCCCTCATGTCGGTCTTTATGCTGCTTGCAGTACTGATTGTAAAACGGCTGAGGAGTATGTTTCGGGCAGGCAGTGTTTAGCGGTTCTCTTTTATAATTTCTTTCAATGATATATACTATCACTCATCTGATTTTAAAGAAGGAAGTAGTATGGAATTAGCGTATAAGCCTAAAACGGCATGGGAAAAACTAACAGGCGATGAACTTGCGGAGCTGGAAACACTCTCCGGCAATTACATTCATTTTTTAAATCACGGAAAAACGGAACGGGAATGTACGGTTGAAATTGTCCGGCAAGCACAGGCAGCAGGATTTAAGCCGCTTGATGAGGTGATAAAAAGCGGTGCCGCCCCTCAGGGGACAAAGGTATATTTGAATAATAAAGATAAATCGGTTGTTCTGATGATAGTGGGCGCAGACATCACGGAAGGGATGCATATTGTCGGAGCTCACATCGATAGTCCCCGCCTTGACGTAAAGCAGATGCCGCTCTATGAAGATTCAAATTTAGCCTTTCTCAAGACTCACTATTATGGCGGCATTAAAAAATACCAATGGACGACTATCCCGCTTGCGATTCACGGCGTAATCTTTACGAAAGAGGGAAAGAAAATCGACGTATGTATCGGCGAGGATGAAAACGATCCCGTGTTTTTTATCAATGATTTGCTGATCCATTTATCCAAAAAACAGCTGCAGGAAACGCTGGCGGAAGGGATTACTGCCGAGCAGCTGAATGTACTGGTCGGCAATAGGAAGCTGCCTGAAAAGAGTGAAAAAGATAAAAAGAAGGACGCCGGTAATTCGTCTCCGGTAAAAGAACATATCTTGAGCATTTTGCATAAAAAATACGGTATCGTCGAAGAAGATTTCCGTGTTGCGGAGCTTGAAATCGTACCGGCAGGAAAGGCGCGGAACGTCGGTTTTGATAATTCAATGATTGCAGGACACGGACATGACGATCGGGTGTGTGCATATACAACGCTGCGCGCCATGCTTGACATTACAAAGACGCCTGCGATGACAGCGGTAGCCCTTTTTGCCGATAAAGAAGAAATCGGCTCCGTCGGGAATACCGGCATGACGGCGTTCTACTTTGAGAACATGGTTGCGGAAATTGCAGCCCTGCAGAACGCTCCGTGCGATATAGGAGTCCGCCGTGCATTTGCCCGCTCGTGTATGCTGTCCGCCGATGTTTCCGCAGGGTATGATCCTGCTTTTGCTTCCGTGTTTGAAAAATTGAATTCAGCTTTTATCGGGAACGGTATCTGTGTCAACAAGTATACCGGTGCAGGCGGCAAGAGCGGTTCGAATGATGCGAATGCGGAATATTTGCAGAAAATCAGGCATTTATTCGATACAAACAATGTTGTATGGCAAACGGCAGAGCTTGGAATGACTGATGCCGGCGGCGGCGGAACTATCGCGTACATTCTCGCAAAATACGGAACGGAAGTGGTAGACTGCGGGGTGCCGGTGTTGTCAATGCATGCTCCCTTTGAACTTGTGAGCAAGGCCGACGTTCTAATGGCGTATAGAGCTTATCACGCATTTCTGAAATAACTGTTTTTTAGAAGAACGGCAAATGCCTCAGGATATTCAATCCTCCGCGTCCTTTGCGGTTCTATTTTTATTAACCGCAGGGAGCGCAAAGGGTTTGGTAACGGCTTTCATACCAACGCTCTTCCCTATTACCCTCCGCGTTCTTAGCGTTCTCCGCGGTTCTATTTTTTATTAACCGCAGAGCGCGCAGAGACCGCAAAGGATTCAGGGTAAAGGCTTTCATACCTGCCTTATTCCCCAATTCCCTCCGCGTCCTTAGCGCTCTTCGCGGTTTTATTTTTAATTAGCCGCAGAGCTCGCGGAGCACGCAAAGGGATTGGTAACGGCTTTCAGCCCAAAACCCTTACCAATTACCCATGTGATTACAGCTTCTCTATTTCTTCTTTGCTCAGTCCCGTCACTTGTACTATTTTTGTGATGGAATCGCCAAGCTGTTTTAAAATTCGTGCCGTTTCAAGAGCCTTTTGACGGGAACCTTCAGCAAGACCAAGCGATTTGCCTTGTCGCATACCTTGTGTTATTCCCTGCTGAAACCCCGCTCTCCGTGCATCCATCTCAA
>CAJPOL010000078.1 GCA_905372265.1 uncultured Treponema sp.
CCCTCACCCCATACACACAAACGCTTTTCGATTAAAAACAAGTTGCTGGTTATATTCAGCATATTGATCTTTGCAGTAGGATTTACCCTTGCTTTTTTAGGGGCGCGGACGGCACGGCTTGAAGTGATGCAAAAGATAGAAGCACACCTAAAGGATACGGCAACAGGTACGGCAGAAATTATCGATGGACGTGTTACAGCCTTTTTCCGGTTCTTAGAAGGTATTACTCGTATGCCCGTTTTAACCGATCCCCTATACAGCTTTGAACAAAAAGCGCAATTGCTTAAACATGAAATTTCACTCAATAAAGAAATACTGATCATAAGCGTCGCCGATTTACAAGGCAACTTGTACACACACGGTGAGAAAACCATCAATGTAACACAACAGGAATGGTATCCGCAGACGATGAGCGGTAATATCTTTGTTTCAGAGCCTTTTACTTCGCTTTTGGATGGGCAGCTGATTATGGTCTTTGCCGTTCCCGTTTATGACCGGGATCGCATTATTGTTGCCGCTTTAAATGTTGCCGTCTCAGGAAGATGGCTTACCGATCAAGTTGATGATATAATTATCGGACAAACGGGAGACTGCACAATATGGAATACGGCAGGAACAATAATAGCCGATAGGGATTTTTCATTGGTTGAAAATGCTTTTAATCCTATAGAAAAAGCTAAAACCGATTCTTCTTTTGCAACACTAGCGGCTTTTACAAAAAGAATACTTTCACAAGGAAAAGCCGGAGTTGATTATTACTATTATAAAAAAGTTCAAAAACTTGCTTCTTTTAGCAAAATGAAAACAACCAATTGGATCCTATCTATCAATGCCCCTGTACATGAGTTTATGGAAGCGATAGACCGCTTACAGATTAACATGGTTATTATCGGTTTTAGCACCTTGTTTGTAAGCCTTATAATCGTTTTTTTTGTTATCAGCCGTATAATAAAACCCATACAGATTGCTTCCGGTGCACTCAAAGACATTGCACAAGGTGAAGGCGATTTAACAGTTCGTCTACCGGTACACGGCAATGACGAAATTACAGACCTTTCTCGCTATTTTAATCAAACTATCTCAAAAATAGCAGGCGCTATCCGGGAAGTCGGAGTGAATACCGCTACCATGGACAGTATCGGGGGCAAACTTACAAGCAATATGAGCGAGACCGCCAGTGCAGTTCATGAAATCAGCGCAAACATCGACGGCGTTAAACAGCAAGCTCATACCCAAGCCGCCAGCGTTACCGAAACAGCAGCCACCGTCGAAGAAATCATTAGAACCATCAAACAGCTCAATAACAGTATTGAAAATCAAGCCGCTAGTGTCGCTCAATCTTCTTCTGCCGTTGAACAAATGGTAGCAAACATTGCTTCCATCACACAAACCCTTGATAAAACCAATGATTCAATCAAAAGTCTTGCAACAGCAACCGCTGACGGTAAAGAAACAATTACCCGCTCTACAACGATAACACAAAAGATCGCAGAAGAATCGGGCCGTTTATTTGAAGCGAGTAGTGTTATTCAGCACATCGCAAGCCAGACCAACTTACTGGCTATGAATGCTGCTATAGAAGCAGCACACGCAGGAGAAGCAGGCAAAGGTTTTGCCGTCGTTGCCGATGAAATACGGAAACTTGCAGAGGAATCGAGTGCACAGGGGAAAACTATTACAGCTACTCTTAAAACACTTTCAGCTGAAATTGAGACACTATCAGCTTCCTCTAAAACCGCCGGAGAAAAATTCAATGTAATTTTCAGCCTTTCCGAGCAGGTAAAAGACATGAGTAACCGGCTAATGGAAGCCATGCAGGAGCAAGAAAACGGAAGCCGTGAAGTACTCGGCGCTATTAAAACGATTAATGCCGTAACAAATGAAGTGCAAGCAGGCTCAGAGGAAATGCTTAAAGGCGGAGAAAGTGTAGCTCAGGAGATACAAAAGTTGGACAGTCTTACCCGTATAATAGCCGACAGCATGAATGAAATGGCTTCAGGAGCAGTACAAATCAGCAATGCGATGCAGGATGTAAACGAAATTACACAGAAAAATAAGTACAGCATTGAAAATCTTGCTGCAGAGATAGGGAAATTTAAGGTGTAAAAGCTCATTTTAGGGTAACCTGTTCTGAAACTGAAGTTTCCGAACAGGTCTATTATACACAGGATCATCGGCTGTACTGATGAGACATCACGGACGGCGCAAAAGAGATAATACACGATGTTTCATCCCTCAGCTGAATCTCTGTATGCCGTTCCCTTTTCATGCCGTTATTTTTTATGCTATAGTCGAGAAAAGTTATATAAAAAGGTTAACGGTATTTTTTTAGTTAGCTTTCGGTAACTTTTTAATATATTAGGAGGTTGTTACGTATGAGTAACAAAAGAAAGAATGCACAATGTGCATTAAGTATCATGGCGCTTGCAGTATTATGCGCGGCATGTGTTTCGACACCTAAAGCGCAAAGCGCTGCACCGATGGAAAAAGGCAAAGAGCTCAGTGCATGGAAAGGCGAATGGGTATCCGTTACCAGCATAAAGGCAGACCCTGCATTGGAAGGTGCGTATAAGGCAGCGGCGGACAGCATGCCGTTTTATACCGTTGAAGGCGTTAAAGCCGCCGTTACAGATTCCTACGGGTCGCCGGTACTGAAAGCGAAGTTTGACGGCACAAACACCGTATTACTCACCGTCAAAAATAAACAAGGTGAAGAAATCGAACTGCCGTGCGAATACAAATATATGGGAAAAATTCCCATGCCCGATAATAACGATTATGTTTGGGAAACGTTTGAAGCGGTAAAAGACAGCCGTGAGCTACGGTACGCAAAATATTTTATTGCACTTGCACCCCGTATGCAAAAAGACGGCCTTACGTATTGGCAGGGCAGATTCAGCGGCTACAGCATTAGCTGGCTCGTAACAGGAGAAACAGGTTTTCCAACGTATCTTCCCGCATCGACGGATAAAACCGACATGGTAAAATACTTTGAAGGCTGCATAATGGAACAATCGAAAACCTTACCCAAAGCGCCTTTCACGTCATATGCCGTACATAACAAATGGGTAAACAGTCCTTTTGTATACGACGATACGCGTAAAGAAGTTGCGGACGTCTATGACAAACTCATTAAAGAATTTGCAGGCAAAAATCCGAAAGGCGGCGACTTTACCAAAGCGGACATCATTGCGGAAATGAAAAAAGGAAATGACTCTGCAAAGGACTTTTCTCACCTTGAATTCATTACCGCAGACGGTAAAAATGAGCTTGTGGTCTATCAAGGAAACAAAGAGATTCTAAGGTCATCCTATACACGGGTAGGCGCAAGCCCTTCAAAGCCCTATATGACGATGATGGCCGAAAATAAAAACGCAGGAAAATTCTCGCTCATCTCTTTTGTGGTCGTACACGGGGCGCCGAACTATCATTTCCATCTTTGGTACGGTGAAAATGAAGAAGCACTCGCAAAACAGAAAGGAACGCCGACATGCTATAAGGTTGAGATACCCGCTGAATTACGCGCCAACCATATCGAACAAAGCTGCCGAAAAACATTACAGGCATTAACTGAGAAAAAATAAATTAAAATCACGAGAAGGAGGAACGGATGAGTAGATACATTGTAGTCGGCGGAGTGGCAGGCGGTGCAGGTGTTGCTGCCCGTCTACGCCGTTTGGATGAAGCGGCGGATATTACCGTCTTTGAGCGGGGAAGCCATATCAGCTTTGCCAACTGCGGACTCCCGTACTATGCCGGCGGGATTATCGAAAACCGCGAAGCCCTTTTCGTGATGACTCCGGAAAAATTCAAAGCATCGCTGAATGTTACGGCAAAGGTCAGGCATGAAGTAACGGCGGTTAATCCTGTTTCAAAAACGGTAACCGTCAAAAATCTGGATACGGGATATGAATCTACAGAATCCTACGATACATTGGTACTAAGCCCGGGAGCTTTTCCCGTAAGGCCGCCTATTCCCGGCATTAACGATGCAGCCATTTATACGCTCCGGTCAGTCAGCGACATCGACGCCATTAAAGCAAAAATAGATACCCCCGCCGTAACACGGGTTGCCGTTATCGGCGGAGGGTTTATCGGTCTGGAAATGGCTGAAAACCTGCACCGCCGCGGCATGCAGGTAACTATTATCGAAGCGCTCGATCAGGTGATGAATGTCATCGATTACGATATGGCGGCAATCGTACAAGCGGAAATCCGCAGTAAGGGCGTTGCCTTACATCTGAAAGACGGCGTAAAAGCCTTTGAACGGCGCGGTTCAGAGCTGGCGGTATGCTTACAGTCAGGCAGCGAGGTCTCTTGCGATGCCGTTATCCTTTCCATCGGCGTACGGCCCGACAATAAACTGGCAAAAGATTGCGGTATTGAACTTGCGCCTAACGGAGCAATCAAAGTAAACGAATACTTTGCAACCTCGCAAAAAAGTATTTATGCAATAGGAGATGCCATCGCCTTCAAAAGCCCGCTGCTCGGCACCGATGTTACGATTCCGCTCGCAGGACCTGCGAATAAACAGGCGCGAATCTGCGCAGACAACATCGTCTACGGCCATAAAAAACCGTACGGCGGCATTATCGGCACCAGTATTGCACAGGTATTCGGTCTTACAGCAGCCGCTACGGGATTAGGCGAAAAGGCGCTGCAAAAAGCGGGGCTCCCCTATAAGCAAGCCGTTACCCATACCAACCATCATGCCGGATATTATCCGAATGCATCAATGCTTTCAATTAAAATCCTGTATAATCCCGAAAACGGCCGGCTATGGGGCGCTCAGGCGGTAGGAGCTCACAGCGTTGATAAACGGATCGACGTACTTGCCGCATATATCAAAAAAGACGGAACCATTTCCGACTTAGCCGAATTTGAACATGCCTATGCCCCGCCTTTTGCCTCTGCAAAGGATCCGGTCAATGTGCTCGGCTTCATTGCGGAAAACGATCGGGACGGTTTAACGAGCATTATATCGTGGAGAGACATTCCCCGATATACCGAACAGAATGCATTTATTCTTGATGTCCGCACGCCCGAAGAATTTGCACTCGGTTCGCTGCCGAACGCGGTAAACATACCGCACACCGCATTGCGGAAACGGCTGAACGAGGTACCGAAAGATAGACCGATTGTCATTACCTGCGGGTTAGGACTGCGGGGCTACTTAGCCGACCGGATTTTACGGCAAAACGGCTATACAAATACCGTTAATTTGTCGGGAGGCTTTACCACGTATAAGATTGTGCAGACCGAGCAGCAGAAGCTCCGGTGATAGTCAATAGACCTGTTCGGCAACGGAGTTATCGCACAAGGTCTCGTATTTCAGGCGCGTTTTTCCAATCGGGGAAGAACCGGCTAAGATAGCTGTCCATACAGGAAGAAAGCGGCGCTTCGACGTATGCGGGAAGCCCCTCCAAACGCCTTTCAGGAAAAAAGAGACGCCATGCATGGAGCAAGTAGCCGGTACAACCCGCCGGAGTACGCCCTCCGCCGTACCTTTTATCGCCGGCAAGCGGGTGCCCTGTCTCTTGCATATGCTTCCGTATCTGATGCTTTTTTCCGGTTATTAAATTGAACAGCATCAACGAAGAATCAAGGCTTTCGTTGTAGCTGATTAGGAAACAGCGGGTAACCGCTTCCTGTCCGCCTGAGACCGTTCTGATAAGGCGGGACGGTAAACAGCCATTGACCACACCAAGGTAATATTTGCCCATCATATTCATTCTAAGGCATTGAGAAAACCATTGAGCGCCGTTCAATGTCCGCGAAAAGCATAGAGCTCCGGTCGTATTTTTATCAAGCCTATGCAGCGGGCCCGGCGTAAAGGAAAGACTCGCCGTATGCTGTGAATCGGATAAACGTTCTGCCAGTATAGATTGTACGCTGTAGGCGCCGTGTACCGCGATGCCCGCCGGTTTATTGATAATCAGCAAATCGTCTGTTTCCAATAACACCGGTAAAGGAACAGCTTTCTGTTTCCGGCCATTGCAAGCAGCGCCTGAATTTTTTCCCGTGCCGGAATTTCTTTCAGACAGGTGAGAGCGGTCAAGCAGCTGCCGGTCAATAGTAAGCACATCCCCTATAGCAGTCTTATAATCTGAAGAAACACGCCGTCCGTTCACCCGCACATTTCCCTTACGGATAGCGGCATATATCCTCGAAAGCGGCAGAGCCGTCAAAAATTTTCTTATTACCCGATCCAAGCGGCGCGATGCATCGTCTGCCGAAAGCACAAATTCCGCTTTTTCCATTATCGGCTATCCCCTACCCTTTTATGTCCGGGCAATTTTCAGCATCGCAATACTGAGCACAGTAAAAATAAAAAACGGAAGCGATGCTCCTGCAAACGGAGAAATATACTTCCATTGTGCAAAAAGCATGGTCATCATTTCGGTTACATAATACAGCGTCGCAATGGAAAGACTGAAAAGGAGACTCATCAGCAGGATATTCTTTTTAAACCGCCCGCCGATGGATACTGAAAAGAACAATACGATAAATATCGTAAAAGGAAACGAGAAGCGGCGGTAATAGCGTGAAAGATGCTCATGGTACGGCAAGCCCAATCGTTTCAAATTTTCAATAAACACCTTTGCCTGTGCAATCGTCATTTCATCAACCGAACTGATATTTCTTTGAAAGGTTTCAGGCGGCTCGGTAAACTGCTGCTCATCTATCGATGATGCATAGGCCACCTCATTCTCATCGGTAAAGGTATATACCGAAGCCTCCGAAAGACTCCAATGACCGTCCGTCCACTGTGCTGAAGGGGCAATAGCCGCAGCAAGCACCCTCCCCTGCTCCGTCCGCAAAACGATAAGCACATTCAGCATTTTTTTCTCATCATCATCATAAAAGTCGGCAAAATAAACGGCTTTGCCTGAATCCGATAAAATAACGATATTACTACTGCTCAAATTTTTCTGCGGTTCCAAAAGCATATTCGTCAATGCAGCCTTTTTCCGTTGAAAATGAATAAGAATCCGGTCCTCAAAAAAAAACATACCGATCGATAAGAGGAAGCCGAAAAAAATAAGCGGAGCGACCAACGCCGCAAGCGGAAAGCCGGACGCAAATATCGCAGTCAGCTCATTTTTTGCATACATATTCCCCATCGTATAGGAAGCGGCAAACAGCACGGATAACGGCATAGCAAATGAAACGCATTTCGGCAAATAGAAATACATAACCCGCAGCAAGTCGATGAATTTTACCCCGTTTTGCAAATACTGCGCAAGATTGGAAAACAAATCAGCCAATTCAAGCAGCAGAATAAAAAAAAGAAGCGCAACGGTAAAAACCGGGAAAAAGAGCTGTAATACATATCGTTGGATAATTTTCATGTAATCACTTTTTTCCCTAATAAGAGGATTGCGGCAGTGAGCAGCATCACATTAGGCAGCCACATTGCAAGCGTACCGTCCCAATCAAGCCGTAAACAGAGCGTTTGCCCTCCCATAAACATTGCCCAATACGCAACAGCGATAAGCAGTCCCAAAATAAAACCGACGCTTTGATTATGCACTTTTCCGGCGGAACTGACAGCAAATGCAAGCAGCGCAAAAAAGAATGCGCCGAACGGTATCGAAAATTTTTTATGAAATTCCATTTGATACACATTTAACACGCTTTTATGCTCATTTTGCTGTTTCCGCACTGCAATATCTTTATACAAATCGACCGAGCTCATTTCATTCGGACCGATAGTATTAAAATAGGCTGACTTTATCGTTTTTGCCAACACGTTGTAAGTAAGCCGTTTCCCGCTTGCTGCATCATACTTTTCTTTGTCCTGCGCATTAATAATAAGCAATCTCGGATCATCCATTGCAAGCGCCATAATTACGGACGGGTCATCCGATTTTTGAATGACCGCTTTTCCGGTTCCTAAAATGCGGGTCGCTTGCTCGGCATCTTTATCGACAATCAGTAACTGATGAATAACGCCGTCTTTAACAAGACCGGAAATAACCGTTGCATTCTGATTCCGCTTGATGGAATATGACTCCAGCTCAAGGGCAGGCGTTGAGGTTGCAATCTTCCAATACACTTCCCGAAAGTGAATAGCGCCTGCCGGCAGCAGTACATCATTGGTAATAAACGAAATAACCGAAATCAGAACACCCACAAGCAGTATCGGCAGCATCAAAAAACGTGTTGAAACGCCAAGCGCATTCATCGCAAGGAACTCCAAATCGCTGACAAAGCGGCCGCTTCCCATAAGCGTTCCGACCAATACCGCAAAAGGGGCGGCATTTGCAATCACCGCCGGTAAGGAATAGAGCATCAGCAATGCGACATCTTTAACGGGGGCATGCTTTGACAGTATATCCTTTGCAAGCAGTAAAATATTATTGGCAAAAAAAATAAAGAAAAAAAACAAAAAACAGATAAAG
>CAJPOL010000079.1 GCA_905372265.1 uncultured Treponema sp.
TTATCGATGATTTTTTAGCGCCGGAAGGTATTATCACTCAAAAGCGCAGTATCGACGCGGCAATCGAGGCAAATCGAAATACAATAGAAGAAAAACGAAAAAAGATAGCCAATCTGCATACCGAAAACGAGCAGCTCGCAGTAAAAATAAACGAATACCGGAAAACGCTGGAAGACCTCCGTATCCATAAAACCAAGATGAAAGCGGAATCCGATGCCGCCGAGCAGCAAGCGGCGTTCTTGCGGAAAGAATTGACGGTACAGCAAAACGTGCTCCGCGAACTTGAAAACGAGCTGTATACGGAACAAAAACGCTTTGACGAGGTAAAAGAACAGCTGCTCGAAATTGAAGGAGAAATTGCATCGATCGACCGTAAAGGACGGCAGCTGACGGAGGCGTTGGAACAGCTTGAAAAGGAAATCGCCTCCCGCAATAATGAACTTTCAAGCAATGAGGGGACTCTCAAATCGCTGAATGCGGAACTTGCCAAGTACAATTCGCTCATTGAAAAATACTATGTCGATACGGCAACCCTTGAAATCGAAATTAAAAATGTGAAAGACAACTTTAGGGAAACCCATTCGCGTGAGCTTCTGGAATTTGAAGAGCGGATGTATACCATCACGGCATCTTCGATGGATCTGCGGACGGAGCTTGCGGAACTGCGTAGTAAGCTGAAAGAACTCGGCAGTGTCAACCTCATGGCTCCTGAGGAATTTGAAGAAGTCAAGACCCGCTTTGATTTTCTGACGGAACAGATAGCCGACCTTGATAAAGCCCGCGCCGACTTACAGCGGATTACCGATGAGATACGGGCCGAATCGACGGAGCTTTTTCTCATCACCTATAACAAAATAAAAAAGAACTTTCATAATATGTTTAGACGGCTCTTCGGCGGCGGGCGGGCGGAGATAAAATTGACCGATCCGAAACTGGTACTTGAATCGGGGATTGATATTTTTGCACAGCCGCCGGGAAAAAAACTGGAAAACATTAGTCTTTTGTCAGGCGGAGAAAAATCAATGACGGCCGTCGCACTGCTTTTTGCTACCTATATGGTTAAACCCTCGCCGTTTTGCTTGCTTGATGAAATCGATGCGGCGCTTGACGAACAAAATGTCAGCCGCTTTGTTACCGCGCTTTGCGGTTTTGCAAATGTGAGTCAGTACATTGTCATCACGCACAATAAAAAAACGGTATTGGGAGCGCATACCATGATCGGGGTTACGATGGAAGAATCCGGCGTTTCAAAACTTATCGCTACCAAACTCGACAGCGATGCGGAGCTGTTAAGGAAGGACGGATTACCGGAAGATACCGCTCCGTTTATAGAAGAAGATATCGCGCCGGAAGAAGGGGTGTATATTCCTTCCCGTCCGCCTAAACGGATACGCAAAGGAGAGGAGGATAAATAACTATGGATATAAAAGAAACGATTCAAGAGCATAAGCTGCTTGTTCTTTCTGTTTCACTCGGTATATTGATTGTATGCTTAGGTCTTGCCGTTATACTCTTAGTCCATGAGAATAAAAAGCCTAAGGGGAATCCGGATGAGATAATGATTTCGATCGATCCGGTTATTTTGATGCTGCCGGAAGAACCGCTGACACTGCCGCCGGTTCAGTATTCCCGTAAGCAGAAGAAAATCTGGACGGAGACGGATATGCAGTACTGGTATACCATTCCTGATATGAGAGAAATGCAGAAACTGCATGACCAGAATGAACGGCAAATACAGCAACTATGGGAGAGCGTGCCATGAAAAAATATATCTATCTATTCTGTCTTATCACGGTCTGCGCAGTGCCGCTTGCAGCCGGTACCGCGCAAGATTCGCAAATGCAGGCCGCAGAACGCCAAGAAGCAGCGGAACCGGCGATGAATCCCGCTGTTCCGCCGGATACGGCGCAGGATATTGTTATTGACCGGCAGTCTGAGGATGAGAAAGCTGCACAGCAGGATTATGAGCAAACGCTCATTGAACTTATCAGTGATTTTGAAGAGCACGGCGGCGATCATCATTATCAGGCGCCGTCCCGTTTCGGTGAAGAAATGTCGGGACGTTTTCCGCCGCGTATTTTTTCTGTGGCGTTATCAAAAGAACCCGAAACGGAACGGACCGTTGCCGTTTCCCGGACAGCCGTTATGGAAGAAAAACAGCGGCTTGAAATTGTATATCCGGGGCACGGATGGGTATATGTCGGTGAGCAAACTTCTCAGCAGGGACTCCGGTATGAACAGCGGAAATTGCAGGAGGACGCTTCCATTTTTACCTTTATAGCGGAAAAAAAAGGAACGTATGTTCTCCATTTTTCATATTTTGATGTTTTTACGGATGATTTTGTTACCGATGCGATTGCCGTTTCCGTAGGGGCGGCGCGTACCGGTATGCCGAAAACAATTGTCCGCGCACCGGATTACAAAGGAAACGGCGCTGATAGTTCCGATGAAGATGCAATGGGAGAAGACGGTGCCGCGCCGGTACAAGCCGGTGTAACGCCGGAAACACCGCCTGTGTCCTCCGATTCTGCAATGCGGGAAGAAACTACCGAAAGTCCTGCTGATGCTGCCGGCGCTGCCCCGGTTGCTGAAGAGCCGGCTTTACGTATTCCATCCGCCGGTGAAGGAGAAACTCCGCTTACCCCCGATGAACTCTTGGAAAAAGCGCGTACTGCAATCGGCGCCGCTGATGCCGTATCCGCGCTCAACTATTTGGAAACATTTTTTACCGATGCGACAACTAAAATCGATGAGGGTTGGTTTTTGCGCGGACGCGCTTATGAGCTGAACGGCGCTGCACGGAATATACGGCGCGCTCTTGAAGCGTATCAGACGCTCACCGGCGCCTTTCCGCAGAGTAAATTCTGGGCTGAAGCCGATGGGCGGATACGGTATATCAAAACATTTTACATTAATATCCGCTAGAACAACGTCTGCAAAGAACTCATAATGCGTTTTTTGCAGACGTATGGGACATTATTCGTGCGGAGGGTTTAATACCCCGACGCTTGCGTCGTAATGAAGGGTATTAAAGCCGACTGCAACCACCTTATAGAACATACAGTGCGAAACATTGAGCACTGTACCCCGACGCTCGCGTCGGGGTTGTTGATTTTAGGCTGATGCCCAACATCCATATTTTTTTCTCGTAATCGGCGATACTATCGGTTAACAGGGAGTACGTTGCTGCATCATTGGTATCGGCTGCTTGTTTCCGGCTCTCATGTAATGACTGGGTTAAATACTCAGCAAAAAATAAAATCGCTTTACATTTTAAAAAATACTTTTATAATTACACGGGCATCTTAAAAAAAGGAGATAGGACAGTGGCAAAGGTATCCGGCAGTTCCAATATATTCCGTTCCAAAAAGCAAAACACAGCAGAAGCAAACAGCGTTTCTGCACAGGATTGCCCAGGCAGGCATAACGAGGTTAATCGGCTTATCGAAGAAGAAACCCGCCGACTCTTGTATCATGTATCGGCAAAGCTGCCGAAAGAGATCTTTGAACAGCTTGACGGTATGGGCGGACTAAAAGAAAAGCTTTATCACTGTTTCAGTCAAAACTATCAGAGCATGTTTAACCGGTATATGGTAACCGCTGAAGACGAGATGATGAGAAAGGTACAAGAAGTTATTGAGCGGGAGGAAATAAAGGCCGGCAGCCGGTATACGCCGAAAGAAATTGCGAGCCTTTTAGGTGAAGTAGGCGGTGCGGACACATTTAATACCGGCGAAGTTGAAAAATCGATTGTGAATATGTATGGACACTTACAGGGTTATGTACAGCGCGGGATCAATGAGCTTGAAACGCAGACACATTCGCTGCTGCATCAGAAAACGGATGTCGGCGCCTTTGTCCGCGGTGAAAATGCGTATTCAATTGTAAAATGTACATTTAAAGATAATAACCTCAAACCGAAAACTGTTACCGATGTTAAACTTGCCGTTAATATCCTTGATACCGAATTGATTAGTCCCATTTTTCACTATCAGGTAACGGCCGAGTATCTCATTAAAGATCTTATTTCCAATCACTTTATGACTCTTATCGATAAAGAAATTGAAAGAGTAAAAAATGAACTTATCGATGAGGGGAAAGAAGCGTTAACCGGCAGCGAAGTTCTTTTTAAAAAGATGAGTAAAGTTCCGGAGCTTACCGATGATAATGCCGAGAATGCGGATGGAAAACGCTATGCAGCGGTTTCAAAGGAATTGATGGAGCGCATTGCTCATTTAAGGGCTGAAATAGACCCTAAAACGTTTGATCCGCTCAACATTCGTGAAAACATAAAACGCATCATCGATACGGAAAATGTCCGTAACCGCGGGTTTAATACGGCGGTGAACACTCTGACCTCCATTCTTGATACGGCCAAAATGAGCTATCAATACATTGAAAACCTTAAAAACGCCCGTGAACTGCTTATCCGCGAATATGACAGTACCGATAGCTCCGAACTTCCTGATGAACACTATCAGATTCGGCTGCGTTACTTTGATAATGCTCAGTTAACCGAAGAACGTAAAGCCTATGAGGTGATGATCCACTCATTTGAAACTGAAGTCGAGCATTTATGGGATGTAGTACGCGCACGTTACGATAAGTCAAAAGAGAAATGCTTCGGGCGGCGCATTGCGGATTTTGGAGATTTGGCAGCGCTCTACGAAAAATACATTCAAAAAAAGTACAAAATTCCGAACGGGACGCCTGCGTACAAAGATATTCCCAAAGTATGGGATGAAATTTCGTTTGTTTGCGCGGCGGAAACCGAAGTTGAAAAAATGAACCGTACATTCGTTTATGAGAAAGAGACCATACGGAAAAAAATTGCCGTGATGCGCGAACGCATAAAAGAAATGTATGCTCATCACTACTCCGATAAACGCCGCGTAATGGAAGAGCGGCTGGCTATCCTTGAATCGAAATTCAATGCATTTGATTATCTGATTAACCCTTTCCAGCTGCAGCCCGGATTGTTGCTCGACATCGATATTACTTCCATCAAACGTAAAAAGACAACGCTTAACGGTATGGCTCATGTGCTGAATGAATTTCTGCACAGTGTCTCAAAGGGGTTTACGGATCAGGCGCTTGCCGCTTTCACTAGGAACCGATCTGTCATCCGCTCAAGCAGCGCGCCGGTATTCGGTTCAAGCAGCGGAGCACTATACGCGGCGGCAGGCGGGCAGAGTGATGTTTTTGGTATGCTTGAGATGCCTGCCGATTCCGCAAGCGCTGCCCCTGCCGCTATGCAGGAGCCGAAAGCAGTTCCTGCACGCCGTCGCGGACGCAAACCTCAGGCGGAAAAAGACGGCGAGGCGGAGGCCGGTCAAGCGAAAGTGTCCCGCCGCGGACGGAAACGCAAGGATGAACTGAAAACGCTGTAGCGTTTTACGCCCCGTATACCGGGCGGCGGATGGTAAGGGGGAAGCATGAAAAAAGATTGGTCGGCGCACTTTTTAATGACCGCAGAAGATGTCAAAATATATGTTGAAGAAAAACTCCGGTATTTTGATACGGGAGCGCGTCTTGCCTGTTCTGAAATCGGCGACGGCAACATCAATTATGTATTTAAAGTTACCGATGAGTGCAGCGGACGCTCAATTGTGGTTAAGCAGGCCGACGCGCGTTTACGCTCCTCCGGCCGTCCGCTTGATTTACACCGCAGTAAAATAGAAGCAGCGGCGTTGGCTATTCAATGCTCGCTTGTCCCCTCAATGGTGCCGCGGGTTTATGACTATGACGATACGATGTGCACTTTAAGCATGGAAGATATTTCCGCCTACCGGAATCTCCGTACGGAAATGATGAGCGGACGTATCTTCCCGAAATTTGCGGAGCAGATTTCGGACTTTTTAGCGACGACACTGCTGATTTCGACCGATTTGGTTCTCGACCGCACCGAAAAAAAAGAGCGAGTGAGGTTATTCACTAATAGCGAGCTGTGCGATATAAGCGAAGACCTTGTGTTTACCGAGCCGTACTATGACTATAAAAAACGGAATATCATTACAGAGGGAAATGAAGCCTTTGTCGAGACGCGCTTGTACCGGAACGAGGCGCTCAAGACAGAGGTAGGTATACTGCGCAATACATTTATGAACAATGCGCAAACGCTGCTACACGGCGATCTACATTCAGGCTCTATCTTTATCAATGAAAGCGGATTGAAAATCATTGATCCTGAATTTGCATTTTACGGGCCGATGGGATACGATATCGGGAATGTTGTCGGCAATCTCTTTTTTGCGCTTGCGCATAAAACTTTTTCGGCGCCGCTGCAGACAGACTTTATCGGCTGGGTAGAAAAGACGATTGCCGATGTTATCGATATGACGGAGCGTAAGTTATCGCGTCTCTATGACGAAATCGTAACCTTTCCGCTGTACAATGCCGCTTTTAAAACGTACTATCTTGAACAGGTCATGGCGGATGCTTTGGGTTTTGCCGGTACGGAAATAATACGGCGGGTGGTAGGCGATACCAAGGTGGCGGAACTTTCTTCCATAAAAGAACTGTCCGTGAGGATTCCTATGGAGCGCGCTTTGATTTTAACCGGTGAAATGCTGATTATGGAACGCCGTATCAGCCGTTCCGGTGCGGATGCGGTACGCCGCTTTGCACATGCAGTAAAAGGTGCAAGGGAGAAATAGCATGGAACGTGCTGATGAAGGATTGGCATTTTTACTTCGATACGAAAATATTGCATGGTATGAAAAAGGAACGGTGCGCATACTTGACCGGCGTATCTATCCTATGAAAACCGAGTTTGTAACCTGTACCGATTATCGGGAAGTTGCGCAGGCAATACGCGATATGGTTACGCAAAGCGCAGGCCCGTACCTCGCCGCTGCTATGGGGATGGCATTGGCGGCATACCAAGCTGTCCGTCAAAAGGGCAGTACGGTTATTGAGTATCTGGAAGAAGCGGCTTTTGTGTTATCGCATGCGCGCCCTACAACCGTTGAGCAAATGAAAGGAATTACCGCAGGCTCTTTAGCCATCCTCAAGCAGCGTGCAGGGAATGTCTCCTCAGATGAACTTGTGCAAGCGGCGTTTGACTATGCATTTCAGTATGTAAACGAAAATTATAAAAAATACACACTAATAGGCGCATATGCGGCGCGTCTTATACCGCAAAACGGAACGATTATGACCCAATGCTTCGGTGATACCATTGTCGGCACACTGCTGCGGGAATGTAAAAAGATGAATAATCCTATTAAGGTGATATGTGCGGAAACCCGCCCGTATTTTCAAGGCTCACGGTTAACAGCAAGCGCCGCCTGCGACATGGGATTTCCCGTTACGGTTATAACCGATAATATGGCCGCTTTTACATTGAAAACAAAAAAGGTTGATATGTTTACCTCAGCTTCCGATGTGATTACGGTTGACGGGCATATCATCAATAAAGTAGGAACTTTTCAGATAGCGCTTGCAGCGCAGTATTATCATATTCCGTACTATGTTACCGGCACTCCCGATCCGAAACATACCGGTATTGAAACCATAAAAATCGAAGAGCGGGATCCCGAACTCGTATTGATGGCCTTGGATAGAAAGGTAACGATGGAAGGGGTTCACGGGTATTACCCTGCCTTTGATATTACGCCGCCTGAGCTGTGCACCGGCGTTGTAACCGATTTAGGCGTGTATAATCCCCGACGGTTAGCCGATTACCTCGCTTGCAAAAACGCCGGCTAAAATGCACTGGGCTGACTTAGCAGTTTAAATTTAACCGCAGAGAACGCAAAGGATTTTTGTAAAGAATTGCATATTAAGTCTTTACTCCCATCCCCTCAGCGTTCTTAGCGTTCTTTGCGGTTTGATTTTTATTAACCGCAGAGAGCGCAGGGAACGCAAAGGGTATTAAAAAGATTGCGTATTAAGCCTTACCTCAATTCCCTCTGCGTTCTTAGCGTCCTTTGTGGTTTTATTTTAGTTAACCGCAGAGGACGCAGGGAACGCAAAGGGTTTGGCTATGGGCTTTCACACCTGCGCTATCCCCATGAACCTCTGCGCTCTCAGGCGGTTTTATTTTACTTAACTGCCAAGCCCGCAGAGATCGCAAAGGGTTTTTGTAACGGGTTCAACTCAAAGCCATTACCTATTATCCATTGGATTACAGTTTTTCTATTTCTTCTTTGCTAAGGCCGGTGACTTTCGCAATTAAATCGGAAGCAAGCGGTTCGGCTTTCATCAGCCGTGCCGTTTCAAGTTTTGCTTGACGGGAACCGCGAGCTTCGCCTTCAGCAAGACCGCTATCAAAGCTTTCTTCTTGTTGTACCGCTATGTCAGTGTTATAATCATATTCACCTATTAACATATTCATAACCTCCTTCGCTTTGCGCTGTAGA
>CAJPOL010000080.1 GCA_905372265.1 uncultured Treponema sp.
GCGGCCGGGTGATCCGCTCTATCTTACCTTTGTGCTGCAGGATTTACAGAAAACCTTGCCGGAGGATATTCCGGTCTCGTTTGAGCTCTCCGATCCGCTGGGGCGGGTAACGGAGTCGCGCACGCTGACGCACTCGGTGAACGGTTTTTATCCGGTGGAAACAAAAACCGCCGCCGGAGCGGTAACAGGACTATGGCAGGCAAAGGTAAAAATCGGCGGACAGGAGTGGACCCGTCCGCTCCGTATCGAAACGGTAGTGCCGAACCGCCTTTCGGTTAAGCTCGAACCGGAGAAAAAGATGCTGACGAACGGCGCAAACAGCTTTACGCTTTCGGGGGCATGGCTGCATGGAGCCCCGACGCCCAATTACAGCGCGGATGTCGCCGTGTTCTTTACCTCCTCGCCTGATAATTTCGGCTATCCCGATTTCAGCTTTACCAATCCTGCGGTGGAAATGCAGCTGGAACGCTCTACGCTTTGGGAAGGTTCATTGGACGGCTCTTCCAAGGCAAAATTTACCGAACACTTTACCGTAGGCTCGGAAGATCCCGTACCGGGAAAACTGACGGCGCATTTTGTCAGCCGTATCTTTGAACCGGCGGGCGGTTTTTCCACCGCGCAGAGCTCCGCTCCGTACTCTCCGTATAGCCGCTATGTCGGTTTACGGCTGCCTAAGGGGGATGCAGCCCGCGGCATGCTTCTAACCGATGTCAAGCATACCGCAGACGTACTGCTGGTAGACCAAGACGGAAAACCGGTCTCATCAGGTGAACTTTCATACACCATTTATAAACTTGACTGGAAATGGTGGTGGGAAAAAGACGCCCTTACCGATGCAACGTATGTTTCCAGCCGCTCTTCATCGAGAATTGACAGCGGCTCGGTAACAGTCGCAAACGGAAAAGGGAACTTTCAGTTTGAAGTAAAATACCCGTCATGGGGTCGCTATCTTGTTACGGTTTCCGACGGGCAGCGCGGACACAGTGCGGCAAAAATCGTGTACATCGACTGGCCGGGCTGGGCGGGACGCGCTCAGGAAAACGGTTCGGGCAGCGCGGCAATGGTTACGCTTATTACCGACAAGCGGCAGTACAGCACGGGAGAAACCGCTTCTATTTCCTTTGCCTCAAGCGCTGGAAGCAGAGCACTCGTTACGGTAGAAAAGAACGGCGAAATCCTCAAGCAGGATTGGCTTGAAACCGCTAAAGACACCACAGTGTATAAACTGAAATTGACGGAGGCGATGTCGCCGAACGTGTATGTACACATCACGGTATTGCAGCAGCATTTACAGACCGCGAACAGTCTGCCGATCCGGCTTTACGGTATCGTACCGGTTATGGTCGATAACCCTGCTACTCAGCTGAACCCGCTGATCACCGCTCCGGCTGTGTATGCGCCCAACGAAAAGGCGGTTATCTCTATCTCCGAACAAAACGGAAAGCCGATGACGTTCACGCTTGCCGTTGTCGATGAAGGCTTGCTGGGATTAACGAACTATCACGGGCCGGAACTGAGGCGTGAATTTTATAAGAAGGAAGCATCCCAGCTTTCAAGCTGGGATTTATATAAGTACGTTATGAACGCCTACAGCGGTAAACTGGAAACGCTGCTTGCAATCGGCGGTTCGGAGGCAGACTTGGCCGACGCACGCGAACGAGGATCCAATAGATTTAAGCCGGTGGTGCAATACCTCGGTCCCTTTACGCTGGCTGCCGGTGAAAAAAAGCAGCTTTCGTTCGACATGCCTGAGTATGTCGGCGCCGTGAGGGCGATTGCCGTCGCAGGCTTTAACGGCGCATACGGCATTGCGGAAAAAAGCATCCCCGTAAAGGCTGATCTTATGATACAGGCAGCGCTTCCCCGCACACTCGGCACTAATGAGCGTATTGAGGTGCCGGTTACGGTATTTAACGGCACGGATTCGGTACAGCAGGCAAAAATCACGCTGAATACGAAAGGTTCCATTCCGTCTTTTACCGGTGAAAAGAGCGTAAAGGTGCCGGCTTCTTCGGAGGCAACCGTTACGTTTACGGTAAAAACGGAAGGCGCCGGTACCGCAGACTTTACCGCAGCGGTAACAACCGGAAAAGGTTCTGCCCGGTCGGTAACGCCGGTACAGGTGCAGGCGCGGGGTATTCCCGTCAGTTACCGCACACCGTTTACGCTGAAACCGTCGGAGAAACAGATAGTGAGCGTACAAAGTCCGGGAGAAATCAGTACGGCAAAACTTTCGATGGAACTTTCATCCGTACCGGCACTCAATTTGGCGAGCCGCCTTGAATACCTTATTCAATACCCGCACGGGTGTATCGAGCAGATTACCTCAGGCGGTTTCCCGCAACTCTATCTTGCGGACTTTACACAGCTGTCGCCTGCGGAAACGGCGCGCATTCAAAAGCATATCCGGTCGGTTATCGAACGGTACCCGCAGTATCAAACTTCATCGGGAGCTTTTGCCTACTGGCCGGGCAGCAGTACGCCTTCCGCATGGGGCTCAAGCTATGCGCTCCATTTCTTGACGGAGGCGCAGAAGCAGGGCTATGCGGTACCCGATTCGATTAAAAAGCCGCTCACGTCTTGGCTTGCCTCTACTGCGGCGGATTGGGAATCGTATGAGGATGATGATACGCCGGAAATACAGGCGTACCGGCTGTTCTCGCTTGCGCTTGCAGGTCCGAATATCGGTGCGATGAACCGGCTCAAAAACAAACGGCTTGGCACTTCCGGCTCGCTGCTGCTGGCGGCTGCATACTCGCTTGCAGGCAGAAAAGACACGGCGGAAGACCTATTCGCCGATGCCTTGAGTGCGCTTACTTCAATGAGCCCCTACCGATACACCGGCGGCTCTTTCGGTTCTTCCACCCGCGTACAGGCGCTCTATTTGATGGTATGCACGCTTTTGCAGGATGAGGTAAAGGCTGCAAAAGCCGCCCGCGAGGTTGCAGGCATTCTTTCTTCGGATGACTGGTGTAGCACGCAGGAGACTGCATGGCTCTTGTTCTCGCTTTTGCCCTATTATAAAAACAGCGCGGCAGCTTCGTGCAGCTATGCCGTTACGGCGAACGGAACGGCGCGGCAGGGGAAGCTTAAAAATGCCTCGATTATCGAAACCTTACCTGCGGGAACAGAAAAAACACAGACCGTGGAGATAACAAATACCGGAAAGGCTCCGCTCTACGGCGTCTTAACTGCCGAAGGCATGTCCGTACCGGGAACCGAACAGCGGCAGACCGAAAATATTGATCTTGATGTTTCGTATTTCGATTCTGACGGACACATGGTTTCTCCTGCCGATTTGAAGGTAGGGGATTCATTCGTCATAAAAATTCTTGTCGCGAACCAAACATCGAAGAAGATCGAAAATGTCGCGCTGACATTCCCGATTCCGACCTGTTGGGAAATCAGCAACGACCGGATCGCTTTGGACAGCAACGGCGGTTCGGCTTCTTTCGACTATCAGGATATACGGGATGATGCCGTGTACACGTACTTCGCTTTACCGCGCAGGGATTCGGTAGTCTACCGCTTCCATGCAACGGTCGCTTATAACGGAGATTATTTTATACCGGCCGTTCACGCACAGGCGATGTATGATAATGCGATAAGGGCGGTGGTTCCGGGTCGCTTCGTGTCCTTTTAAAAATATGCATACCGTCTACGGCGTTGCTACACAAAAATAAATGCTCGACGTATAGGAAGTACGCCTCCGCTTTATTTTTGTTCGCGCCTTGTATCCGGTACCACTATTTTCAAAAGGGTTCTTTCAAAAATAGGCGGATATCTTTAACATTTGTACGGAAAAGGCGTACAAAAGGAGTGTATTTGTATGATGAACGGAAAGGAATTGTTTTTACCCTGCGTATTAATCGTAATGATCAGTACAGCAGCATGTATGACCGGTTGTGCTCATACGAGCAACACCGACAGTAGTGGACATGTTCTCGGCACCGGTAGTATAGAAGTAATGCCGACAGGAGAAGCTGACCCTGCGCTTAAAAATACGGTGTGGGCTGCTATAGACGGAAAAGATTTAGCTTTATCTTTTAGAGAAAAAGGAAATACGGTATGGATGGGCGGCTTAGGCGAGGTAGTATATAGCAAAGAAGGTGAAAAGATAACCTTTGATCTATCGGCGCTGATTACTATTTATAAAGCCATAACCGTAGATGAATACATAGTAGTGCAGAAGGCCGGAGTGAAAGAAGGTATCGCCCTTTTGGAAAAAATGATAGAGGCTGGAGGCGATGCGGAAAAGAAAAAGGATCTGGAAGAAGGATTGCAACAACTCAAATCACTCTTGCCAATGCTTGAAAATCCTGATTCGGAAATGCGGGAGGTTTTTAAAGAAATATTTCCTTTAGTAAAAAAGATGCCTACCGCTTTAGAACCGTATAAAACATTTGAGGGTACGTTTAACGGCAATGAGCTGACGGTAGAACGCTTTCCTGCTTATGATGCGCAGAGTAACACGGTAACGCCTACTAAAGTCATATATAAAAAGCGCTAAAATATCAGGGGCAATTAAAAAAAAATTGAATAGAAGCGAGATTTGTGGTATGCACAAATCTCGAGGAATTTTCACCTATGAACAAAAATGAACAAGGTCATCTTCCGGTGATGGGCATCGGGCCGGTGTGTATTGCAATTATGATTGCCTGTACTGTTGCAGGTATTGCGTTGGTAAAATACGATATGCTTACAAGCGGCAATATAGACAATACAATCCTTACGATTACGCTTGCAATTGTAGGAGCTTTATGCATCGCAGGCGGTATCGTACTATGGGGCAGCGCAGTATTCGGCGCCCGTATCGACATCAAGATAAAGGCAAATCAGCTTGCAACCGGCGGTGTGTATGCCCTTGTGCGTAATCCGATTTATTCCGCTTTTTTATCTATCTGTACCGGTACGCTGCTATTCTGCCGGAATTGGTATGTATTGACTTTGCCGCCGCTTTTTTGGCTATACCTTACCGTGTTTATGAAGCTGACAGAAGAAAAGTGGCTCGCGGAACGCTTTGGATCCGAATATGCCGCATATTGCAAACGGGTCAATCGTTTCATCCCATGGAAAAGGAATAGCTAAGTACGCATAAGCCTACCGTTTTGCTGTAGATCAGTACCGGTATCATCAGATAATCTGCTGCTCAGAGGCTTAAACTCTCCCGTACGAATGCGCGAATCAACGCCCCCGACACAGAGCGTTGCCGAGAAACGGCAGGTATTAAACCCTCCGCACGAATAAAGCTGACATTTTTCTCTACCACGTAAACGTACCTTAAAATGCACCAGTTGAGAGAATATCAATTCTCGAAGACTGTTGCATTGATGCGCGGAACGCGCATACGTCAATCTGCGAGTTTGCGTTAAGCAAACTCGCAGTGTTTTTCAGCCGCGCTATTTCAGCGGCTGAAAATAAACGTACCTTTTAACCACACAGCGCTTATCTTGTGAAAGGCTGCAAAGTCGCCCTTGCCGTCATAGCCTTTGGTATATACATCACCGCCGAGTGAGAAGTTTATGTTATCGGTGAGGGCATAGCCGACTGAATACGTGCTTGATGTACTACCGTAGTTTATATCGATAACGCCGCTTGCCGAAAGTTTCAGCGTGTCGCGCAAGAATGTTTTACTTACACTGAGGCTGACAAACCCCTTGTGCATCGGACGCTCTATATCGCCTTTATGATCAAGGATGAGGTCTTCAAAATACTGACCGCTCAGCGTCCACGAGCTTTTAATCCAGTCAATGCCGGCAAGCATCAGCAGCTGGTGCTTCTTGGGAGAATTAAACTCAAGTGTAACATCATCAGGGGTTTGTCTTTTCAAATCATTAAAGGTGAGCGGTATACCGTTGATGTTCGGAATTCCAAAATGAGGGTTTTGATTTTTCGGTTCAAAATAGCGGCCTCCGACCCATGCGGTTTCCAATCTGATCGTTACATCCCCTGCAGGAATCGCCGCATCAAGACCTGCCATCCCGATACGGTAATATTCCTGATTGATTGTAAGAAACGCCTGTTCGGGTAAGTGCATTGCGTTCAATTTTGCATACCCGCTTTTTACATAGCGCGGATTTTTATCCCAGCCGTAAAAGCCGGAAACGGAAAAATCGATGCCGGGTAAAAAGAAGGAGAAACGGGCAGCCGCTTCCGTATCGGTAAACATCTTCGGCTTTGCGCTTTGGGTTTTTGTATACGCTATCGGAGCGGTAATGGTACCGAATGGTGTTTGCATATCAAAAGTATCCGGCGTGTCGATATAGTAGAGGCCGTTCTTTGCGCCGTCTTCAAAGCCGAAGCGCGGCAGCTTATTCGGTGTAAAAAACGGTACGGCAACCGCTTCAAACGTAAACAGATCGTGAAAAAAACGCAGTCGGATGCTGTCCGACGGAAGCCGCGCATCATCGCCGCTAAAGGCGATAAACTCCGAGCTGTCCCGCGCGCTTAACACATCGGTGAGCTTAAACCCATCCGCCTGTCCCCACGCAATAACCTGCCGTCCAACGCTGATATCCCATATCTCACCCGAATAGCGGTAATACGCTTCGTTCAACCGGAATCCTGTACGCGCGGGATTGCGGTAATTGTATTCGGCAGCAGCAGAAAGAGCTGCATAAGAAGAACCGGCAGATACCTCGCCTTTTATCCGGGCAATTGAACGAGATGCTCCGTATTCAAGTTTCTTTTCAGCATCGTTCCAGCGGACTCCGTGCAGCGTTTCGATTTTACCGCTTACCGTGAATACCGGTTTTGCGCTGTCATCTTCCGAATCGTCAGAAAATTCATCATCTGTTGAATCGCCGACTATATCATCGGCTGTTTGATATGCAGCTTCGGTATCGGAGGACGAATCCGCTGCCTGAGCTGCTCCTGCCTTTCCATCTATGCCTGCTGCCTCCTGCGCGCTACAGGGAAGCGTCAGTATAAAAAACAGCGTACAAAATGTAATACCTAACAAGAATGATTGCCCGCATTTCCGTGTTGTGTTCATATCGTCATTACTCCTATTTACATTTCTCAACCGTATCGGTTATTCGTGCGGAGGATTTAATACCCCGACGCTTCTTGCGTCGGGAGTGTTGATTGGTTGCCCATATTCCCGCTCCATGGCTTCCACAGAAACAATCCATTGTTTACCGTATTTACATGCGTCGATCCCGTTGACAAGCTTACCGTAAGCAATCGCTTTTCTCAATGTACTTTCATGTAAGCCCCAAAGCAGCGTTGCCTCGCTCAACGCAATCAAGCCGTCGAACGGAGTTTTTACCGTTTTTCCATTCTTATACAACTCGTCGCACGACAAATCAATCTCGTCGTTCCAGACAATACCGTAGCCGCCTGTATCAACTTCCACATCATCAAATAATTTCGGTTCATCTTGCAATCGTTTAAAAGCCGACCATTTAATGAAAAGTGGTTTGACATTATACACCTTTGTTATGCCTTCCGAAAATTGAACATGTAAGCGATAATCCGGCAGAGTGCGGACAGCTCTCACCTTATGAAACATACACCGCCTCCTTATTCAAGTGGGGAAAGCGGCTTAAATTCTTGTGTTTCCCACATCTGCAAAAGACTTTTTTGATGAAGGCTTATCCATTCCCGTACCATCGATAATGCTTTTGGAGGTAAATGTCCCTCTAATATTTTTCCGGTTTGTATATCGATAGCAGCCATATCTTCTCCATATAACGCATGAATATGCGGCGGATTATGCTCCGATTGCTGAAAATACATCCGAATGATAATGCCATAAAATCTTGATAACACCGGCATATCTAAACCCTTTCTAGTTTTAGTAGTTTATATCACGGTATCGTGATATTGTCAATATAACTTAGATCAAAACAACCGCATCAGACGGGCAGGTTAAATGTTGAACAGCGTACTTCCGTGTACACTGTTCAACGACGAGTTTGCACTGCAAACTCGCTACTGCCTCACACCACGGACATCCGTGTCCGTTCTGAAACTACAAGGCGCGAGCACAAATTAACCGCAGGCACGGTAAAAAATGTACATCCCTGTACATTTTTTACCTACGTGTTTGCAAGGCAAACACGCTACTGATT
>CAJPOL010000081.1 GCA_905372265.1 uncultured Treponema sp.
GTTTTTGGACAGTTTCCTTAGATTTAGATGCGATGTTTAAAATTAAGTCATTATTGTATAAAGACTTAATTTTAAACTCGCGGGGATGTCGAAAAAGCAACCAACTTTTGAGACATCCCCGGGATAAAGGGCGTCGGCGACATTTCAGACGGCGCTCTTTATCACTCCTCCTTGACCTACTATATACCCCCAAATACTCTTTGATGCAAGCGGAGGGTTTAATATCCCGATGCTTCTTTAGTCGGAGTTGTTGATTTTTCACAAGAAAGTATTCATAAAACGGCAATGCGGTAGTTTAAAAAGACAGTAAATATGCTATAATAGCGTCCGGAGTTTGTGATTTGTTGATTTTCAACAAGTGTTGCATTTATGGGAAGGTGTTTTATGGAGAAACGGGCAAAGCTCATTCTTGATCCGCGCACCAAACTTTTTTTGGTGCTGTGTATGGGGCTGTCGATTGTGGCTTTTGTTCCGCTGTATGTTGAAGCTGTCAATATAACGTTGTTTGCCTGTTTGTTCCTTTTAAACGGACAGGCAAAAACAGCGGTAAAGCTGATAGTTTTCTTTTTTGTGCTGGCTGCACTTTCGTATGTTCCGCAGAACACTGGGACGCTTGCTTCCATAGTATTGCCGGTGTCGTTTATGATACGGCGTTTTATGCTGCCGATTGTCGCAGGAAAATACCTGATCGATTCTACACCGGTCGGTCTTTTGATGAACGCGCTGGAAAAACTGAAAATACCCGCAAGCATCGTCATAATGCTGTCGGTGATGTTCCGTTTTTTTCCGACGCTCGGCGAAGAATACCGCAGCATCAAAAATGCGATGAAAATGCGCGGTATCGGTTTAAATGCGCTGAATGTTATGCGGCGCCCGCTTGTAACGCTCGAATACGTGATGGTGCCGCTTCTATCATCGGCCTCGCGTATCGGCGATGAACTTGCAGCGGCAGGACATACAAAAGGCGTTGACGCTCCGGGTAAAAAAGTCCGTTACAAAACCGCCCGCTTCGGTATCGCCGATGTGTTTATGTCGCTGTACATTGCCGCCGGTTTTTGCGCAGTCATCGGTTCGCGGCTGTATGCATGGTGAGATGGTTGTAGAAAGTGAGACTGTTAATAATATGCAAAATGAAGCAAACATGCTAAGATACACTATGAATTTATTAACACAGGCGCAAAAAATTGCTTCTACCTATACGGATAGCGGCATACCGGTTCTTTATAATGGTTCATGTTATGAATTCATAAAAACAATACCCGATAGCGCAGTTAAACTTATCATAACATCACCACCGTATAACATCGGTAAACAGTATGAAAAAAAGCATAATTTGCAAGATTACTATGCAATGCAGGAATTAATAATTGATGAGTGCATCCGAATTCTGCAAGATGACGGCAGCATTTGTTGGCAAGTTGGAAACTATGTAGAAAAAAGCAGTATTATCCCTTTGGACATTTTGCTGTATCCTATCTTTGCAAAACATAATCTTAAATTACGGAACCGCATTATTTGGCATTTCGGGCACGGGCTTCATGCGTCTAAACGTTTTTCGGGTAGATACGAAACCATTTTATGGTTTACTAAAACTGATAGCTATACATTTAATTTGGATGCAGTGCGCGTTCCTCAAAAATACCCGAATAAAAAATATTTTAAAGGGAAACGGAAAGGGGAACTTTCCTGTAATCCTTTAGGGAAAAATCCAAGTGATGTATGGGAAATTCCGAACGTAAAGAACAATCATGTTGAAAAAACGATCCATCCGTGTCAATTTCCCGTTGAGTTGGCGGAACGCTTGATTTTATCGATGACAAATGAATATGATTATGTTTTTGATCCCTTTTTAGGCGTTGGAACAACAACTGCGGCAGCTGCTAAAAATAATCGGATAGGTATAGGATGCGAAATAATAAAAGAATATTATGATATCGCTGTCGAAAGAACAGTACAGGCTGTCAACGGAGACCTTAAAACAAGACCGATGAATAAACCTGTTTATACCCCTGAATTTCCATGCAAGAATGTACCGCACATATCCGATACGCAACAAAAATTATTCGAAGAAGATTATAGGCTTGCAAAATGAAAATAGTAGAAAAATATTCGCATTTAAACGGTCTTGAATTTTTATTGGTGCATAAGCCGGAATTATGGCAAGAAATAGAAACGGTAATACAATCTATCGATGCCGAAACCTGTAAAACTAAAATTTCAAAAGAGAAAACAAAGGCAGGGCAAATATTGTACAGTCCTATAGACTTAAATTGTATGTTTAAGAAAGAGCTTTACAAACGTGGATGGGAAGAAAGCAGGGTAAGCTATTGGGTTACAAAAGATGAGAAATTAATAAGACAAACAATATCAATGCCCCCTGATATGCAAAAGCAAGAGATTGAAAAACAAAATGAAACGGCAATTTTCAGCTATAACCAAACCGATTTTGTCAAAAATCGTGTTGCAATTGAAGTACAGTTCGGTAAATATTCATTTGTTGCGTATGATGTCTTCGTAAAGCATTTAGCTTTTTATGTCGGTGATAAAATTGATGTCGGAATTGAAATATTACCAATGAAAACGCTACAGTCGGAAATGAGTTCCGGTGTTTCGTATTATGAAGGTGAATTATACAATGTTGTACGTCAAGGGCGAGGCGTACCGGCAGTACCGCTCATTATCATTGGTATTGAGCCGTGAAATATTTTGAGGCAATACAATAATGGCTATCAATGTATCAGATTTAGAACAAATATGTGATTTGTCTCCGTCTGCAGACGCTTCGCCTGCGGCGGAAATAAAAAATATCGTTTTTAACTATGCGGCGCAAAACGATGCTGCGGCAATAAACGATGTGTCCTTTCAGGTGCGCAAGGGCGAATGCCTTTTGCTCACCGGGCTTTCCGGCTGCGGCAAAACAAGTATTCTGCGACTCTTGAACGGTTTAATTCCGCGCTATTATGAAGGTACGCTTTCAGGTAATGTGTTCATCGGGAATGAAGACATTGCAAACATGCCTATTTATGAAGTGTCGAAAAAGGCTTCGACGGTATTTCAAAATCCCAAATCGCAGTTTTTCAATTTGGATACTACGTCGGAGATTCTTTTTTTTCTTGAAAACATGGGAACGCCGTTTGAAACCATGCGTGAGCGGCTTACCGATATAGCCTCGTTCTTGCATATCGGACATCTGCTTGACCGCAACATTTTCAATCTTTCAGGCGGCGAAAAACAGATGATTGCAATTGCGTCCGCCCTTGCTTCCGATACTGAGATTATTTTGTTCGACGAGCCGACTTCCAATTTGGACGTGTTCTATATCGAAAAGATCGCTCAGGTTTTGCGAAAACTAAAGGCAGCGGGAAAAACGATTATCATCAGTGAGCACCGGCTGTATTTTCTCAAAGATATTGTCGACTGTGCGCTTATCATTAAAGACGGGAAAATTGCGCATTCGCTTTCCGGCGCCGAATTTACCGGTTTAACCGAGCAAAGGCGCAAAGAGCTTTTGCTGCGTCCGGTTACGCTTGACGGTTGCGTGTTTGCGCAGGAGCCGCATACTACCAATAATGCCGCCGGTGCTGCTTCTTGTGCGCATAGTTCCCATAATGCTGATGCAGCTGCGTATACATCTAATGCCGCCGGTGTTTACGATCGCGACGGTTCAGACGGTGCAGCCTCAGCGCAGCCCGCTCAAACGCTGCATATCGAACGGATCATATACCGGTTCCCTAAACAAAAAACTGCCGCCGTAGCGGTTGAAAACCTCACCCTTTCCTTTGGGAACATAACCGCTCTTGTCGGGAAAAGCGGACAGGGCAAGAGTACCTTTGTACACTGTCTTACCGGTCTTACAAAGCCGAAACGGGAAGCGGTTTTTACTGGCGGTAAAAAACTGTCCGCTGCAAAGCGTCTTGAACTTTCTTACCTTGTAATGCAGGACGTCGGTTATCAGCTTTTTACCGAAAGCGTTGCTGACGAAATAGCGCTTGGGAAAAACAAAGTGAACTGCGAATCCGATACCGAGTCTATTCTTTCAGCTTTGAAGCTTACGGAATTAAAAGAGCGTCATCCGTTAAGTCTTTCGGGAGGACAAAAACAGCGCGTGTCGATCGGTGCTGCCGTTGCCTCAGGAGCGCAGCTGCTTATCTTTGATGAACCGACAAGCGGCATGGATTACTTCCACATGAAAGAAACTGCTGCACTCATTAATGCGTGCCGAGCTGCCGACCGGTTAATCCTCATCATCAGCCATGACTTTGAATTTTTAAGCCTTGTCGCCGACGAATTGCTTTTAATGGAAAAAGGAACGATTGTTTCGCAATCCGCCTTTACCGCAGCGCAAGCCGAGAAGACGTTTGCATATCTGCGGCAGCCGGATTTTTAGGGTTTCCCTAGGAACTTTTTTATCAGCTGAAGTTTTTTTTCACTGTAGGGATGATAGCGCATTGGTAGATCGATCAAAAGCGATTTTTTCATCACGCTCTTTTCGTGGCTGAACGTAAAAAAGCTCCGTGTGCCGTGATAACTTCCCATGCCGCTTGGACCGACGCCGCCGAAAGGCATAAACGGCGTAGCAAGATGTACGATAGTATCGTTAATGCAGCCGCCGCCGAAAGACAATTCGGTAAGGACTTTTTTCTCTACAGCACGGTCTTTCGTGAATAAATAGAGAGCAAGCGGTTTAGGCCGGTCGCGGATACGGTCTATTGCCCATTGTATATCCGAGAAATCAATCAGCGGCAAAATCGGGCCGAAAATTTCTTCCTGCATAACGGGGGAATCAAAATCAATATTATCAAGTACGGTAAGCGGAATAAACCGTCCGTGGGGATCGGCTTCTCCGCCGATAACGGCTGTTTCGCCTTTGATAAGCTCAATAAGGCGGTTAAAATGCTTATCATTTACAATTCTTGTCATATTGCAAGAGGTATAGGCGTCAGTCGGTAAAAATTCCTGCTGCACTTTTTTGCATTGTTCGATAAAAGCAGGTTTAACGCTCTCATGGATCAATACATAGTCGGGTGCGACGCAGGTTTGTCCGCCGTTTAAGATTTTGCCGAATAGGATTCTACGCGCTGCAGCCGCAAGATCAGCTGTTGCATCGATAATGCAGGGAGATTTTCCGCCGAGTTCCAGCGTTACCGGCGTTAGATGGTGTGCTGCGGCTTCCATAACGAGCTTACCGACCGTTGTTCCGCCGGTAAAGAAAATGTAATCGAATTTTTGCTCCAGAAGACCTGCATTTTCTTCCCGTCCGCCGGTAACGGCAGTAACAAACTGCGAATCGAACGTTTCAGCAATTAGATCTGCAATTACTTTTGAGGTTTCAGGAGTATAGTTTGACGGCTTAATAACGGCGCAATTTCCTGCGGCGATTGCTCCTGCAAGCGGCGAAAGCGTTAAATTCACCGGATAATTCCATGGCGACATAATGAGCGCTGTTCCATAGGGTTCATAATACACCGTACTGGAAGCTAAAAAATGTGCGATCGGCGTCCGTACCCGCTTCGGCTTCATCAATTTTTTTAAATGCTTTAACAAAAAGGTAATCTCTTCGTTTACCATACCGATTTCCGTTAGGTATGTTTCCATATATACTTTATGTAAGTCCTTATATAAGGCATCACCGATTATCCGTTCATACTGCAAAAGCGCTTTCTTGAGCTTTTGCAGCTGCTCATAGCGAAACTCATACGGAAGCGTCTTGTGCGTGTTAAAAAATACCGCCGTTTTCCGTACCAATTCGGTAATTTCTTCCTTTTTCATAATAAGCCTCTTTCCATTACTTATGAATTAGTTGTAATATCTGTTTAGGTTAGCTTCCTGCATTCAAGATAGAAGCGCTTTTCATTTGCTTCTCCCATCGAAAAACTTTTCCGCGGCAAAGAACCGTGTTCAGCTATCGTCGAAAAAAAACTGTCTTTAGCGATAGCAGGCAGCAGGATCGATACTGCATCAACGTGCTGCGGAAGACGGAATGCTTCTTCGGAGCCATGAATATAATCTATAGTGAGCTTATGCGCTTTTATAAAGCTGTCTAACAACGGCTGCAAGGCGCTTACCGCAAGAGAGGTCAGCGATGTATTCAAACAGATTAAGCCGCCGTCCTTTGAAATAAAACCGAACGCAGCGGAAGATGCTTCAATCTTATTTAACAGTTCATTTTTATCGGAACAAGAGATAACGCTTCCTTCCAATGCTGACTGTAAAAAGCCGATTAACTGCTTACTGCCGGCGCCGAAGATGACACGGTGAATAGGTTCAAAGGTGAGGCCTGAGTCGTAAAGGTTGACAATTTCAACAAGAGCATAACGGAGCGGATTATGCTCGATATTTTTAGGGAGCGAGATAGAACCGTTTGCGAGTCGTGCTCCTCCGCACTGCTGTTTATGATCCTCCCATAACGCCTTTGCAGTTGCAAGCGAATGATTCCCATCTCCGACAGCAAACATCAAAACCGAACCGTCAGAGCAGGTATTAGCTTGATACAGCTCTTCCAGCGCTTTTTCTATACTTAAAGAACAATCTGCGGGAACTGCCCATCCGGTAATACTGCCTGAATCCATCATAAGCGGTGCGTTGTACAGCGGTTCTTTTTGAGAGCTGTGGATATATGACCCGATTTGTTCTATCATGATGTGTCCGGGATCATTGACAAGAAGCATAATATGGGGCGTTTCAAGCGCTGCTCCGCGTCTAATTTCCATACGGGGCGGCAATCGATCCGTTATGGTAGATTCGGTTGCACGTATTTCCGCTTTTGAAGATACCCTCCAGTCATATTTCTCCAAATCGATGCAAGTAATAATTCCTTTACGCAAACGGTTATAGGCAGTTTTCCGTTCAATATAGAGCATCGAATGCAGAGGAGGTGCAAAAATTCCTTTTGCAAGATACTCTTTCATGGTCTTTTGTATCTTGGCAACTTCTTGCTTGCGTTGATCGCCGGAAAGAGTGTTCAAATACACCTCCGGTAAAATCATATGCCGTGTCGAATACGTATTCTTTACACGGGAAGAGACCTCATTCCAATATGCCGAATTCTGAGTGTATTGATCGCAAGCAACAACGGCCCATGCAGTAATATCTATTTCTTTTTTCGGCAATAAAATATCAGGTGTTTTAAGTGCACATTTCTCAAATATATTCATGGCTTTATCATAAAGGATAATGAAAAGAAATTCCAGTACATTTTTTTCTCTAAAGAGTATGACAAATGTCATAACGTGAAGTGATATTTTTCACATGCATTTTTTTGTCCGTTTTGGTATTATCTTATGTGTACGGACAGGCGATTGTGCATCGGACTTGCAAGGAGGGAGTTTTTATGCAGATACGAAAAAGGATATTATTACTGACGGTACTGTGCTTTTGCATAGGCAGCGCAGGGTTTTCTCAAGAAATCTATAACGATTTTTTACAATTTAAAATGAGGCTGTATAATATTGAAAGTCAAACGGAACGGCAGGCGCAATGCGAAAAGTACCGGACAAAGATTGAAACCGCAGGACTCAGTGGGGAAGAAACGTTGATGCTTCTTTCGCTGCTGACCATTGAGCAAGCCGATATGACCGATAAAAGCCGTGCAAAGGAAAAGTATATGCTGCTCAGTGAGCAAAATGCCCGTTGTACGGCATTCATGGCCGGCAAAAAAAACAGCGCGGTGAATGAACGGCTGCTCACCGCTTGGGCGGATATTAAGTCGCGTTTAATGGCTTTTTTGTCGGGACAGGAACTATATAACGAGGCCTTTCTTTCACGGCAGCTCTATACCGATGCATTAAAAAAGAATAAGAAATGTGCGCAAGGGTACCTTTCCTACGGATTGTGGCTCTTTTTTGCACCTCCTGTTGCAGGCGGCGGGCATGAGGCGGCATTAAAGGAATTTTCAAAAGCAGTTGCATACTCAAAAACGTCGGAGGAAAAATACTTTGCGCTGCTGTACCGCTCTCAAGCCTATAGCGCGCTTGAAAACGAAAAGAAAGCCGCTGCCGATT
>CAJPOL010000082.1 GCA_905372265.1 uncultured Treponema sp.
CATTGCCTGCGCAGGGTGCATCTACCCTGCAAAGCAGTATGTGGCGTATTAAACGATTCAGCTGTGAAAAAAGAATCTGAGCTCTAAAATTATCGTCGTAGATGCAAGCGCGCTTGCCCATACTGAGCGTATCCATTTTAGAGAGCATCTCTTAATTCTGTTGTAGACAATTCTTCTGATAATAGCTCGGTTTTCTGCTGCATTAAACCGATAACATTTCTCAACCATTGTTCTTTCAGCCGGGCAAACTCTCGAATCCCATAGATGCTTCGCTCTCCGGCGCTTTTACTCTTATCTTCCTTAATGTGATAGAATCCCTGTCTTGCTATTCCTGTTCGATTGACAAAAAAATATGAAAAGAGTAGTAATTATAAACTATGGAAGAATCACAACGCAGTAGTAAAACAACCGACTGCGAATATTATTTTAATACAAAACGGCCTATCGGAACTTTGTTTCGTCTCTTTAAAACGGAAAAGAAAAACTTAGCATTCTCAGCTGTCTTTTTTTTGATAAAAAACAGTCCTTCATGGGCGCTTCCGATCATCACGGCATATATTATCAATGGTGTTTCCGCTGCATTGCAATATCCGGAAACAAAACCGCAGCAGATACGCGGCATCATCACGTATTTGATTGTTTTTGCCGTACTTGCCGTACAAAATATCGGGACGCATACGGTTTTTATCTATTTTCTTGCAAAGTCGATACGCAATATTGAGGCAGGGATGCGCCTATCAATAGTCAGACGGTTACAGCAGCTCTCCGTTGCGTTTCACGATAAGACGGCCACCGGAGTCATCCAATCAAAGGTTTTGCGCGATGTGGAAGCAATCCGCAATGTTATCATGATAGGGATGAATATCTATCTACCGGCAATAACCTCTTTTCTCATTGCGTTTGTGATGACGCTGAAAAATGCGCCGGTTGTTTCATTATTATATGCAGTGTGCATACCGGTTGTGCTGATTATTATGCGGGTATTCCGGCGCCGGATGAATGCAACGAATAGCGCACTGCGCCGAGATATGGAAAAAATGACCGCCGAAATTACCGAAATGATTGCGATGCTGCCGGTTACAAAGGCGCACGGATTGGAAAAAGCGGAAGAAGAAAAGCTCGAAAAAGAGTTCCGCATCGTTTTTAAAAACGGCTTACATCTGGATATTGTCAGCGCTCTATTCGGTTCAACCAACTGGGTGGCATTTCAGCTTTTGCAAATCGCCTGCCTTGCCGTAACCGTTCCTTTTGCGTTTGCCGGCAAGATAGGTACCGGCGATATTATTTTGTATCAAGGCTTTTTCAATATGGTGCTGAATTCCGTTGCGACGGTTATCAATATGTATCCCGACATCATGCGCGGGATTGATGCCGTCCGATCCGTCGGGGAAATTCTGGAATCCGATGAAATCGAACGGAATGAGGGTAAACCGGAAATGAGGGCTATCGCAGGAGAGGTTTCTTTCCATAATGTGTCCTTCTCCTATCCTGATGCATCGCTCCATGCGCTGAACGATCTGTCGTTTACCGTTAAAGCAGGAGAAAGCGTCGCTTTTGTCGGCGAATCGGGGTCGGGAAAGTCAACCATTATGCAGTTGATTTTAGGCTTACGCCACCCGCAAGCCGGTACGGTCAAGGTTGACGGAACCGATCTGACTACGGTTGATTTACGCAGCTACCGCCGGTTCATTTCTGTGGTTCCGCAATCGGTGATATTGTTTTCCGGTTCGATTTTTCAAAACATCGGATACGGACTGCCGCAGGTAACGCGCGAACAGGTAACGGAAGCAGCGCGGCTTGCAAACGCTTTGGAATTTATTGAAAAACTTCCTGACGGTTTTGACACCGTTATCGGCGAGTCCGGCATGAAGCTTTCAGGAGGGCAACGCCAGCGTGTCGCTATTGCGCGCGCCCTTGTCCGGAACCCCCACATTCTTATTTTTGATGAAGCGACAAGCGCTCTCGACGTTATTTCCGAAAAGCTGGTACAAGATGCAATCGATACGCTGATTAAAGGGCGTACCTGTTTTATCGTTGCGCACCGTTTATCTACCGTACGTAATGTTGACCGCATTTTTGTACTGAAAGACGGGCGCATCATAGAAGAAGGCAGTTATGATCAGCTTGTCAATGCAGGCGGCGAATTCGCTCATCTCCGTTCCTTGCAGTAAATAGGGCACATCGCAAAATACACCGGTTTAAAGGACTCTCTTTGATGCTTATGCTTTGTTTTTTTATTTACAAACAGGCAAAGCGGGTATATACTATAAAAGAAATCACTTCACAGGAGGTACTTTTTTTATGGTAACCTTTTTATCGTGCGTTGCAGCGCTTGTCATCGGTTACTTTGTGTACGGAACAATTGTGGAAAAAGTTTTCGCTCCGAACGAAAACAACAAGACACCCGCCATGGCAAATCCTGACGGAATAGATTATGTTCCGATCTCAAAACCGAGGGCTTTTCTCATCCAGCTGTTAAACATTGCAGGACTGGGACCTATTTTCGGCGCAATCGCAGGCGCTTTGTGGGGACCGAGCGTTTACCTATGGATTGTCGGCGGTACTATTTTTGCCGGCGGCGTCCATGATTATCTTTCCGGTATGCTTTCGGTACGCAATGACGGTGCAAGTATTACGGAAATCACCGGTAAGTATTTAGGCCATACTATGCAGCGCATTATGCGCGTATTCGGAATAGTGCTTCTTATCATGGTAGGCGTTGTATTTATGGTAGGACCGGCCGGTCTGCTTGCGCTCCTCACTCCCGAATGGCTCAACGTAAAAGTATGGACAATCATCATATTGGTCTATTACTTCCTTGCGACTCTCCTTCCGGTTGATAAGGTTATTGCACGTCTTTATCCGGTTTTCGGCATATTCCTGATACTGATGGCGCTCGGCGTGTCAATCGCAACGATGCTGAATACGGGAACCCGCCCCTTGATGGAACTCACTCTTGATAACCTCTATCCGAGCGAAACGCAGCGTCCTATTTGGCCGCTCATGTTTATTACGGTTGCGTGCGGCGCTATTTCCGGTTTCCATGCGACGCAATCTCCGATTGTTTCGCGTACGTTGAAAAATGAAAAAGAAGGACGCTGGGTATTTTACGGAGCAATGATATCGGAAGGTATTATCGCTATGGTGTGGGCTTCGGCCGCAATCGCATTCTTTTGGAACAAAGACGGTACCGGTACCGGTTTAAAAGCGCTCCTTGATATAGGCGGCGGCAATTCCAAATCCGTATATGCAATCTGTACCGGCCTTCTCGGAACAGTCGGCGGTGCGATTGCAATGGTCGGTGTTATCGCTTGTCCGATTACATCGGGAGATACAGCATTCCGCAGTGCGCGTATGATCATCTTTGATTGGCTCAAACTCGACGAGAAAAAACTCAAGGTACGGCTTGCTGTTGCCATTCCTCTTCTTCTCGTCGGCTATGCTATTTCTCTTATCAATTATAGTGTCGTATGGCGCTACTTCTCATGGGCAAATCAAACGCTTGCGATGATTGTTCTCTGGACGGGAGGCGCGTATCTTGCCACAAACTATCCTAACAAGAACCGCTGCTGGATTGCCGTTATTCCTGCAACTTTCATGTCCGCCGTTTCCATCACCTATCTGATGTATGCGCCGGAGTGTTTCAATTTGGTCAGGCTTGGTATGCAGGGCATTACGATTTCTTATGCGGTCGGTATTGCTGCAGCGGCCATTTTCTTTACCGTCTTTATGGTTACCATATACATGAAGCCGGAACGAAGTCTTGAAAATCAAAAAAAGATTATCGTCGGCCGGCAGAGAGGATAAAGAAACCTTTAATCAACAAGGGGCTGTCGAAAAAGTAACCGACTTTTGAGACATCCCCTATTATTCCCTCCGCATGAGTAACTATGTGCTACGAATAAGTGTTCTTTGAAGAACTCTGTGAAAAGGTTTAGTAGAAAACAACTATAGAGGTTATATGTCAGACCACACTTATTTCGGCACGGCGCAGTTTTATAAACGGGCGCTTTCCATCGCGCTGCCGGTCATGGCGCAGCTGCTGATACAGAATTTTGTTTCATTAATCGATAATTTTATGGTCGCTGGACTCGGCGATATAAAAATGGCAGGCGTAAATACCGCGGGGATGATTATCTTTGTCTTTCTGATCCTCGTGAATAGCCTCTGTTCGGCCGGCGGTATTTTTATGGCTCAGTTCAACGGGGCAAAAGATGCGGAAGGCATGCAGCAGAGTCTGCGGTTTAAACTGCTGCTCACCGGAGCGGCAGGCCTGCTGTTTACGGTCATCGGTTTGGTTGCACCGCGCGGCTTATTCGGCTTGATGCTGACAGTGAACACTGATGCAGAGCTCATTATCGATCAGGCGGTACGCTACTCACGTGCCGTTGCATTTTCCGGAATACTGATGGTATTTTCCCAATCGATTGCATCTTCTTTGCGGGAAATAGGAATCGTCCGCCCGCCGCTTGTTATCTCCATTATCGCAACGCTGGTAAACACATTCTTCAACTGGATGCTGATTTACGGAAATCTCAATGCACCCCGTATTGAAGTTGAAGGAGCCGGACTCGCAACTGTTATTGCACGGGCGGTTGAACTGGTGTTGTTCATTGCATACATACTGATAAAAAAGCCGCTGTTCCTTTTCAATATATTCAGACTCTTCACTATAAAAATACGGCTGTTCGGAACAATCATCAAAAAATCTACTATGCTTCTCTATTCGGAGCTGACGTGGGCTGTAGCAGAAACCGTTTCAACGGCGCTGTACAATACGCGAGGCGGGGTTGAGGTGGTCGCTGGTATGTCGGCAGGGTTTGTAATTGCAAATCTTTTCTTTATCTGTTTTTCGGGGATTGTAACGGCCTCGTCGGTTATCCTAGGACAGGAACTTGGCGCCGGTAGGCTTACAGAAGCGAAAAGGTATAAAAATTGGATGCTGACAGGTTCTGTTGTCTTCGGTTTTATATTTATGGTGATCGGTTTTTCTACGGTACTGCTAATCCCATTCGTCTTTAAAAACTTAAGCCCTCATTCTCAGGCTATTGCGCGCGGTCTCGTTATCACTGCCGCCGCGTATCTTCCGCTCTGGGCATACTTAAACGGGCAGTACGCTATTTCGCGCACCGGCGGCGATACAACAATGGGCGTTATCTGCGACACAATTGCCAACATCCTCTTTGTCGGCGGTATCTTCCTACTGGTATGGTTCACCCCGCTCGGCCCTGTTGCAATGTATGCAATCGTAAAAGCCTCTGATGTAGTAAAAGCGGTTATCGCCTATTACTGGCTCAAAAAAGAACGCTGGCTGGTCAATCTAACCGTTGGAGAGAAGTAAACCGCACCCTCCTCATTTATTCGTGCGGAGGGTTTAATACCCCGACGCTTGCGTCGTAACGAAGGGTATTAAAGCCGACTGCAACCACCTTATGAGAACAACATACCCCGACGCTCGCGTCGGGGTTGTTGATTGAAGGTCTTTACGCTCGCTTTAAAGCAGCGGAAAAGCCGTACAGGCTGATAAGGCCATTTGTTGATTCGTCTTTCTCCGCCGGTATCATCCCCTGCCCGTTCAGCTTGCGCTATTGCCCGACTGATTGTTAAAAGTGCCGTTGTTGGCACTGTATACGCTGTTGGTGGGGAGAGAACCGTTACTGTAAATCTTGCCGCTCAGCCAGTCAACAGTGCCGCCGTCTATATACAATGCGGTTCCGTGAGCATTTACTCTTGGGGGTATTACTCTCCCATGATGCAGTATTTCGGGGCTTTCGGCGTCGCTTTTGCCGGTTTCCCCGATAGTCAAGGAACCTCCCCCACAAAAAATCCCCATACCTTGACAATTACAGGTTTTCGCTGGGTGCGGTACACATTGATTGTCCTCTATTACCGTATGCCCTTTAATAATGGTAGTAATACCGATTCTAGCGCTGCAATCTATACCACATCCTTTGGCTTCTAAGTGCGGATCCGAACTGTTGGTTTTGGTGCTCATATCGATTTTATTACCGGTGATTGTACAGCCGTCAATTACCGCCGTACAGGTAGACCACGGCAGACTGATACCGCCGCCTAACGACGACTTGATAGAACCATCATCTTTAACGGTATTATTTTTGATTGTACAGTTTATCATCGTAAGACGCCCGCCCCCTGTGGGATCATGGTCGTATCGTATGCCTCCGCCGGACGCTTTACTGATACAGTCTTCCACCGTTACATTGATAAGCGTCAGATTCGCGTTTGCCCGCGCAAAATACCGCCGCCGCCTGATCCCGCTCTATGGGCATCTACAGCGTCCTTGCCGTTCCTTAATGTAAGGTTTTGCAGCGTAACCTCAACAGCGCCCGTTACCGTGAATATCCGATGTGACTCTGCAATGGTCGAACTCGATAGCGGCCCAAGATGATGCGCATCAAGGACGGCGGGCTGATTACTGCCGGGTGCCCCCTGAACGGTTAGATTTTTTGATATTTCGATATGGCCGTGGTTGCCAGTGTCGTTTGTCGCATTAATAACGCCGTTTAAGGTTATCACGCCGCCGGCAGCAACATTCGTCACTGCCTCCCGTACCTTTTTCCATGCTTCGGTGTGATTGCTCGTGTCCACGATATATCCGAGCGTACGCGTCTGTTGTGCACCCGACGTTAAGTTTTTTGCATCGGCGAGCCGTATGCCGTAGGTATGCGGTAACGCGGCGCTATCATCCAGTCTTATATCCGTTTTAAAGTACACGACCCACGGACCGGAGGGCACCGCGTAAGAAGAGTCCGAAAACAAACGGGCGACGCTTCCGTACGGTAACAGTTTTCCGCCTGAAAGCGTTATGTCAAAACCCGCCCCATTTACGCCTATCGGAATGAACTCTTCCGCTCCGCCGTCTTTTGTAACGCGAAGCCGAGCGATATCCCCATGCAGCTTGCCGCCGCTGTTTACGGGATCAAGTATTTTGGAACCGTCAATTTCACAGCACACAACATAGTATGCGGGCGAACCCGTAGTTTTCGCTATTGTTGTCTTCGTAATCTCAGGCGGCAAGGTATTGACCACTATACTCGTGCTGAAGGTTTGGGCGAACTGTCTTCCGCCATCGCTTTTCAGCGTAATGACCGGCCCGATATCGGCGGTACCCCATTCATACTTTTTTAAAAAGGTGCTTTTATACGTCAACTCCAAGGTATCGGGAGCACTTTGCCTCAGCGTATAATCCGTACCCGGCGACGGCTGAGACGGCAGACCGGGAAAACGGATAACGGCTGCCGCATCTGAGACAGTACTCGGCATGACAAATCTAAATTTTTTGGGATTCCGCACCGTCAGTATGACCGTTGCCTCGCGATCCGAAGGGAGACACGCAACGCCTACATCGCTTCTATAGTATACCGAATTGATCTTGAAACCGGTAACGGAGGCTTCCGCTGACCAATAACTTAAAAACTCCTCAATATCAGCAGTATACTGCTGACAGCAGGCAAAAATAAGAGCGAAACCGACCACCGTTATAAAAGTAATATATTTACGCATAGTTCTTTTCCTTAACGCGCACTATGACAGAAGTTACAAGAAAAGACAATAGGGCAGATCAACCGCAAGTAACCATGGTTACTGCATTACCTATCATTTAAGCGCGGTTACTTCTGCAGCCGTTAATCCGGTTACCTTTACAATATTTTCGATAGATAAGCCGAATTGCAACAGATTTTTTGCCGTTTCGAGCGCTTTTTGATGGGAACCGCGGGCTTCGCCCTGGCGCATACCTTGTGCAACTCCTTGTGTCATTCC